>CAYJUB010000475.1:0-2505 GCA_964373145.1 uncultured Moraxellaceae bacterium | reverse complement strand
GATGCTGTTCATTTTTTATGTTTTAAGACAAATTCCTAACCCGCTTCACCCATCACACAATAATACTCAATCAACTGCTTCAAATATCCTACCATCGGCTCAATATTGGCAATCGGAATATATTCATCTGGTTGATGCGCCTGCTCAATTCGACCTGGCCCCAGAATCACCGTATCCATGCCTAATTGGCGGAAGTAAGGCGCTTCCGTGCCAAATGCAAGCGATCCAGCCTTATCACCCGTCAACTGCTCGATATACTGCACAAATGGCGAATCCGCTGGCGTTTCTGCAGAATGCGCACCCGGCGATGCTGGCTCATACAACACGGTCACACCAAATTTCGGCGCAATATCCGCGATCAACTGACGAATTTCCTCGCGAACATCCTGCATTTTCATACCAGGTAAAGTACGCACATCGAATTGCAGTTCACATAAGCCACAAATCCGATTCGGATTATCGCCGCCGTGAATACAACCCAAATTTAATGTCGGATATGGAATCGCAAAAATCGGCTGTTGAATCGCCTTCAAACCATCACGATAACGAATCAAACGCGTCATCACTTCGTTCATTGCATCCAGCGCATTACTTCCTAAACTCGGATCGCTGGAATGACCTGAATGCCCTGTCACCACAATCCGCTCTAGCATCACGCCTTTATGCAGACGCCCCGGTTTCAAATCCGTTGGCTCACCAATCAATGCAAAACGACCATTAACCCCTGCTTGAACGAGTGCTTTTGCGCCAGCCATCGAAGTTTCTTCATCACAAGTCGCAATGACAATCAGCGGTGCTTTTAACTTTGCATTTGGCAACGCGCGCATCGCCTGCAGAATCAGGGCAAAAAAACCCTTCATATCCGCAGAGCCTAATCCATACAAATTGCCATCGCGCTCGGTCAATGTGAATGGATCATCGGTCCACAATTCACCATCAAAAGGCACAGTATCCGTATGCCCAGCCAAAACTAAACCGCCAGATAAATCAGATGCACCGTTTGACATCACCGCAATTAGGTTCGCCTTCCCTTCAGCAACAGGCATGATTTCACAACGAAAACCATAGTCAGTGAACCAAGTCGCCAGCAACTCGATGATTGGAAGATTCGATTGATCTTGTTTGGCGTTGGTGCAAGTGACACTCGGCTTTGCCACCAATTCTGAGATCATTTGGCGTGTTTGAGGATCGAGCCTGTGGTTGGCGCTTGGGCTTGCCATTCTTTAATAATCCATGATTTTTAAATTTACTTGCACATGAGCAATGAGAATTGCTCAGCTTACGTCTTTCCCTCAGCTTAACCTAGCACTTCACCGCTTGAAAGACTAAAATGGTGAACACCACATCTTATTGATCGGTTTATCGCCGCACTCATATTAGACCAAGATTCAAATCGAAGTTAAATCAGGAAAAGCTCATGCGCACTGTGTTTTGTCGTAAATATCAACAAGAGCTTGAAGGCTTAGAATTCGCGCCATTCCCAGGTGTAAAAGGTCAAGACATCTTTGAAAACGTATCCAAAAAAGCATGGCAAGAATGGATGGGACATCAGACGCTCTTGATCAACGAAAACCGTATCAATGTCATGCTCCCTGAATCTAAAGTTTTCTTAGATGAACAACGCGCTAAGTTTCTGACCAATCAAGACTACGAACGTCCTGTCGGTTGGAAGCCTGAAGCTGCAAAATAGAGTCTCTTTGTTAGATTCAAAACAAAAATTAGATCACTAAGCCTGTCGAAGTGCGTAACGTCATTAGGCTTTACGGCATATACCGTTCATTTCGACAAGCTCAATGAACTCTTATACTTATCGAATATTCTTAAAAAAACATACCCATAAAAAATCCATTCTCAGTTCACACTAAGAATGGATTTTTTTATTTCAGTGCTAAATAAATTACTTATTCAACACTTGTTTTTCAACATCTTCAACGCTGGTATGGCGCACATCCGCGCCATTGACCATGAAAATCACCTGTTCCGCTAAATTACGCGCATGATCACCAATACGTTCGAGTGAACGAAGAACCCACAACACATTGATAATACGAGTAATATAACGAGGATCTTCCATCATATATGTCATCAATGCACGTGTCGCGGTTTGATATTCACGATCAACTTCTGCATCCGCTTGCAAAACATGCAGTGCTTTTTCAGCATCCAAACGCGCAAATGCATCTAACGCTTCACGGATCATCAGACGAACTTGATTACCAATGTGACGTGTTTCGGTGTAACCACGTGGTGACTCGCCTTCTTCACTGGCGGTTTTAGCAAAACGCGCGATTTTGGCGGCTTCATCACCAATCCGTTCAAGGTCAGTATTGGCTTTGCTAATCGCAATCACCATACGTAAATCACTGGCTGCAGGCTGACGACGCGCCAAAATCTGTACCAGATTGGAATCAATCGCGGACTCCATCTCATTCACTTTGGCATCCGTCGCTCGCACTTTGGCAGCGAGAATTGGATCAGTATCTAACAACGCATGCATGGCATCAG
>CAYJUB010000474.1:0-2511 GCA_964373145.1 uncultured Moraxellaceae bacterium | reverse complement strand
GTATAATTTCGCTTCTTTTAAAAACGCATAAAATGCATTAATCATACTGCCAATAAAACCGCGCCGACCATTGAGAAAATTACGACGTAGCACATACGATTTGATAAAAGCTAAAGGCAATATACAGACTAATTTGAGAAGATTCGCTTGTTTATTTTTGGCGTGTTTCTCATTGGCGATCAAGGTTGAATAAACGTTGTTTTTATTTAACTTATTCGCAATGGTCATATCGCCATAATGCAAAACTGGATTGCGTAATTTACCAACAGCACCGTTCACATCGGGCGCGCTGGCATGCACAATTTTTTGTTGAAAGGCAATGCTATCTCGGCGGAACATTCTGACTTTCGCATGCATTTTGGAGCCTTTATCACTAAAGGATTCCATAAAATAATCATTAAACTTCACTTTATACGCTTTAAAATGATCATCTTTGATCGCTTCGATCATTTCTAACTTGAGTGCTTCGCTTACGACCTCATCAGCATCCAGATTCAACACCCAAGTTTGCGTGCAATAACCAATCGCAATTTGACGTTGCGGACCATCGCCTAGCCAATCATGACTATAAACGTGATCCGTATATTGGTGTGCAATTGTCAGCGTCTCATCCGTGCTGCCCGAATCGACAATCACAATTTCTGCAAAATCGCGAACACTCTCCAGTAGACGTCCTATATTGTGCGCCTCATTTTTGCAAATCACCGCAACGCTAACAGGAATTTTGTTCATCGTAGTCATATCTGGATTACCTTGATTTAGAGCTTATAACGCCCAACACGCAAGGCGATTCGTAATTGTAAGCCATTCATTTTGCCGCTGATACTGATGCGAGGCAAACGATACTTGTTGTCGTCAGTCATCGTCTCGATTCTTTTTTTGGTCGAAACCGCGCTGGTAAATCCCGCTTCCCGCGCCATATCCATATGCTTCGGTGAGAATCGACCAAAAGGATATGCAAAATTTTCACACGAACCTAACAGGCTTTCGACCCATTGTTTGGATGCAATCATTTCCTGCATCGCCTGCTCATCATCAATTTTGTTTAAATTTGGATGAGTCATGGTGTGAGCGCCAAATTCAACCAAACCACTTTTTGACATCTGGGTAATATGCTCTGGCTTCATTTTTTCGATAGCAAAGTTCGGGGCAATATAAATGGTTGCCTTAGCCTGATACTTCTCTAATAAAGGAAATGCTTCAGTGAAGTTATCTAAAAAACCATCATCAAACGTCAGCGCAACAATTCGCTGACCATTGGGATTTTCTGCATGTTTAAGCCACTCCGACATGGTGACCGTCGTGAATTTTTTCTTTTGCAACAACGTCAACAATTGTTCAAATTTTTGCGGCTGCATATTCATCCCAGATGCAGGACTCAGCGATGTGACTTGATGCAACATCAAAATCCGAGGAATGCGCCAAGAACGGTGCGGCAACCAAAAAGTATACTGGCCCAAGAACATCAAAATAAAAATCGTACAGATCAAACCGAGAGCAATATAAATAAGCGTAAGCATCTGTAAAATCTCTATAAATTATGAGGATATTTGAGCATCATTTCGCTTTAAACACATGGGGCAGCCACTCATATAATTCACTATAAGGGCGATTAAAAATCACCTCTTCCATAAATCGTGTGACTCGTTCAGTGCTGCAACTTTCGTGTGCTCGCTTCCAACCGGCTTCTGCAATCTGCGCAGCTTCATCTGGATGGTTGGCATAATAGCGCGTCATCTCCACCAATTCAGCTGTGGTATCAAAATATCGAACTTCATCATCATGGTATATTAAATCAAATTCAGGAATTCTCGGGGTAAACGTTAATAAACCATGCCCGGTCAGTTGCGCAATACGATCAGAACTATATAAGCAGACATCGTTACGACGGGAATAATTCAAACCCATTCTGGCTTTCCCCACCGCACGAATATAGTCCATCCCTTTGATAATCGGATGTCCAAAAATTCCATTTAGACTTAGCGGCAAATCTGATAGACCAGACTGAACTTCTTCCAAAAACTGTTTACGCTGAATATCATCACCAATCGAGCCACAGAAAATAAGCTCATGGTTAAATGTACGTTTTTCAAAATTCTTCAGACTTTCAACCGATGAATCTACGATATTAGGAATAAAAGCACGGACAGTATTGGGCAGAAGCCTTTGTAGATATTCGCCGCCTGTCGTTGCAAATACAGCATCCAAATAGGGCTCAAAATCATACATATACCGTGTTTTATCTTCGTAAAACAACGCATCGACATACCACAATACAATTTTAGTATTTGGCCATCTTAATTTAATTTGTTTCAGGGTGTCGCCCATGAGCATTTGAGCATGACCGAGCAACACTAACTCAGGTTCAAGCTTCTCGCAAATACGTAAAATTTCAGCGCCAGCCCAACGCTTTCCCAATTTTTTGGTTTTAAAAATATTGCTCATTCTAGCCATATCACGCAAGCTGAACTCATAAACGAAATGTCCATTTCGAGTAAAGCCCGCTGATAA
>CAYJUB010000473.1:435-2519 GCA_964373145.1 uncultured Moraxellaceae bacterium | reverse complement strand
CGCCACCCAGCGGCGCGATGCAATTCATAATTTCACGTTTACCACCAAACGCACCCACAGGCAGACCCGCACCGATGATTTTGCCCAGCGTCGTCAAATCAGGTGTAATCCCGTAATGCGCCTGCGCACCACCTAAAGCGACCCGAAAACCCGTCATCACTTCATCAAAAATCAAAACCGCGCCAGCCTTCGTACACTCATCACGCAAGGTTTGTAGGAAGCCTTTGATCGGCAAAACTAAATTCATATTACCCGCGACAGGCTCGACGATGATGCAAGCAATCTGATCGCCATATTCAGCGAAACAGGCTTTAACCGCTTCAATATCATTGAATGGCAACGTGATGGTGTGCTGCGCCAAATCCTTTGGAACACCCAGCGAAGTCGGTACGCCAAGCGTCAACATGCCCGACCCTGCTTTTACAAGCAGCGAATCCGCATGACCGTGATAACAACCTTCAAACTTCACGATTTTATCGCGACCTGTATAACCGCGTGCCAAACGAATCGCACTCATACAGGCTTCTGTGCCAGAGCTGGTCATCCGAACCATATCCATTGACGGCATGATCTTGCAAATGAGGTCGGCAACCGTTGTTTCACTCGGCGTTGGCGCACCGAAGCTCAAACCATCCGCAGCAGCGTCAATCACCGCTTGGACAATTTCAGGATGCGCATGACCCAAAATCATAGGCCCCCACGAACCCACATAATCGATATAACGCTTGCCGTCCGCATCAAACAAATACGCCCCTTTTGCTTTTTGCACAAAAACGGGTGTGCCGCCCACGCCTTTAAATGCACGTACTGGCGAATTGACACCACCTGGAATGTGAACACTTGCAGCATTGAACAGGGCTTGATTACTTGAGGTATTTGATGAATTGGTCATAACGTTTTGGACTTAAAAAGATGATGGCGATTAGTGTGATAGTTTAACGTGTGACGGATTAAGAGTGTTAATAATTAACGGAAATGAGTTTGACTTGATTCGGGCTAAAACCTAAGATTACGCCTGAATAATATTGTAAAAACCTGCAATCTCTCGACTCGAAGGAACTGCTATGAACTGGGCTGCCTTCCTCTCTAGCTTTACGACAATGCTACTTGTCGAGCTACCTGATAAAACATTGATTGCGACATTGATCTTATCGACGCGCTATCACAAGCTGCCTGTATTTATTGGCGTCAGTCTGGCGTTTTTAGCGCAATGTATGATTGCCGTGCTTGCAGGATCGTTACTGACAAAATTACCAGAAAACATCGTCGCTTATATCGTGGCAACGCTGTTTACAGTTGGTGCAATTGTGCTGTGGCGCTCAGCTAGTCATGCCGGCGAAGATGAAGACGTCAAATCAGTGCTCACAACTTCACCATTTAAAATGGCATTGGTGTCATTTACGGTTTTATTCGCTGCTGAATGGGGCGACGCTTCGCAACTGTTACCCGTTGCTCTAACAGCAAAATATCCTGCGCCGCTTGAAGTGGGTGTAGGTTCTTGGCTTGGATTGGTTGCTGTCGCGGCGCTTGCGATTTTACTCGGCAAATTCATTCAGGCGAAAGTGCCATTACATTTGATTCAACGCATTGCCGCAGTGGTTTTTGCAATATTCGCAACAATTGCATTTTATACTGCGATTAACATGTCATTGTAATGATATGAATAAAAGCGATTACTCGACTGCATTTGGAGTGATCGCTTTTTTCCATTTCTCAATGTGAATGCCAATCTCTGATATTGGTAAATCTAAAATATCACTCACCACAGCATACAAATTAACTCCCGCTGCATTCAACGGCGCAATATTTTCAGCCGTTAAACCACCAATCGCGCAAATCGGCAAATCAAATTGTTTGGCTGCAGTTGTTAATATGTTTAGTGAAACTTGTTGTGCATTCGGTTTGGTTGTTGACGGATATACTGCACCGAAAGCTAAATAACTTGCGCCGTCATCTGCCGCTTGTTTTGCCAATTCCAACGAATCATGACATGTACGCCCAATGATTGCATTAGTACCTAATCGCGCGCGCGCTTCGATCAGCGATCCGTCGCCTTGTCCGAGGTGTAAACCACTAGACAGCTT
>CAYJUB010000473.1:0-425 GCA_964373145.1 uncultured Moraxellaceae bacterium | reverse complement strand
CGGCTAATGCTAAATCGTCATTGATAATGAGTGGAATATGGTATTGATTGCAAAGTGCAAGAATGTCGCGTGCTTCTTGTTCTTGTTGTGATTTGGGCGTTTGTTTACGGCGGTACTGCAATAAGGCAATGCCCGCTTGTAGTGCCGCTTCTAATTTGGGGCGTAAAACGACAAAGTCATCTTCATTGGTAATTAAATATAAACCTTGGAATGAGTGTTTTGTCGTCACTGTTGTTACCTTTTTTAATGAATATCAAAAGCAAAATCCCTCCCAACCTCCCTTTCAAAAGGCTATGTTCGCGTTAACAGTTGAAACGTATTTTCAATGTGTTTGCTTTGAAGTCTTCCCCTGAGGGGGACGATTTAGATGGGGGTGCTTTTGATGTTAAAGTCAAAAGCACCCCCTTCCCAACCTTCCCCCTCAG
>CAYJUB010000472.1:0-2520 GCA_964373145.1 uncultured Moraxellaceae bacterium | reverse complement strand
GGCCATCCGCTTAGAAGGCGGATGCTCTATCCAACTGAGCTACAGGCGCATAATCGCAAACAGGTCAGTTAAAACGAATTTCTTAAACACACTGTTAAACGACAACTGCCTACTTACATCTCACTCTCTTACAATACTATTTGGTCGGAATGCAAGGATTCGAACCTTGGACCCCCTGGTCCCAAACCAGGTGCGCTACCAGACTGCGCCACACTCCGAATAAACAGCTAAACATCTACTTCTTACATCATCATCGACTTGCGTCGTGATGGGGTGCATTCTAGAGAGTTCATCCCATCACGTCAACCACGAGGCGGATGATTTTACAGCAGTTGCACGGTATTTTTCAACATTTGTCTTAATAAGTTCATTTTTTATGCTAAATATTAAAAAATCAGCGTGTTATCGTCTTAGCAAAGTTCAACATTCGATCAAGCGGCACTTTTGCACGAAGCGCTAATGCTGGATCCACATGGATTTCTTGGTCGCCACTACGGAGTACATCCAAAATATTATCCAAACTATTCATCGCCATCCAAGGACAGTGAGCACACGAGCGACATGTTGCACCCTCTCCCGCAGTCGGCGCTTCAATTAGAATCTTATCGGGTGCTGCCTGCTGCATTTTGTAGAAGATCCCGCGATCAGTCGCCACGATCATATACTTCTGAGGAAGCGTCTGCGCAGCTTTGATCAACTGACTGGTACTGCCTACCGCATCCGCCAACGCAATCACTGATTCTGGCGACTCTGGATGCACAAGGATCGCCGCATCAGGGTAAAGCGCCTTCATTTGTTCAAGCCCACGTGCACGGAACTCTTCATGTACGATACAAGAGCCATCCCAGAGCAACATATCTGCGCCGGTTTTCTTCTGGATATAACGCCCAAGATGCTGATCGGGTGCCCAAATAATTTTTTCACCCAAACTATCAAGATGCTCAACGATGTCTACCGCAACACTTGAAGTCACGACCCAATCGGCTCTCGCCTTCACTGCTGCTGAAGTATTGGCATAGACGACAACGGTGTGATCAGGATGTTGGTCACAAAATGCAGTGAACTCATCAACGGGACAACCCAAATCCAAAGAGCAGGTTGCCTCAAGCGTCGGCATCAACACTGTTTTTTCAGGACTGAGAATCTTTGACGTTTCACCCATGAATTTCACACCCGCAACCAATAATGTGGATGCTGGGTGATCTCGACCAAAACGAGCCATCTCTAATGAGTCCGAAACACAACCACCTGTCGCCTCTGCCAGAGCCTGAATATCAGGATCGGTGTAATAATGAGCGACAATGACCGCATCACGTTTTTTAAGCTCTATAGCAATTTCCTCAAAGCGTTTTGCGCGCTCAAGATCCGTCATCTTCAACTCAGCATTATGGTCAAAGTGACTCAAACGATCGAGATGCTCTTTGACAACGGACTTGGCTTGATTGTCAATCAGTGTGGACATATAAAAAGGCTCTAGCTATTTAATTCATCGTGGCTGGAAAACTAAGATTTAACACTTTAGAGTGTCGGATCGCGAAATTCAGGTAAACGACGACTCAATTGCGCAAGTCCGGACAGCATCTTTTGTTCAAGCGTCGGAATCACTTGTAGCGCAATTTGACCTGCCATTTGTGCCGCTTGCAAACCAAACTTCTCTGCCAACGTCATTTTACGACGTGATTGAATCACATAAACATCTTTGGTCGGCAACAATGACAATAGATATGCATCACTGGTCTGCAACTGATCTACCAATTTCAGATTCAAAGCATCTTCGCCGTACCAATGCTCACCTGTGGCAATGATCGCGGTGTCTAATTTTGGACGATACTTTTCAACAAAATGTTTAAAGAGTTGATGTGTTTGCTCAAGCTCTTCTTCAAACTTCTCTTTACCCGCATCTGAATTTTCACCAAACATGGTGACGGTTCGCTTGTACTTACCAGCGGTGTAAACATCAAAATCAATTTTTAACGATTGCAGTAACTTATGGAAATTAGGCATCTGTGCGACAACGCCAATAGAGCCGACAACCGCAAAAGGTGCAGCAATAATCTCTTGCGCGATACAGGCCATCATATAGCCACCACTCGCAGCAACCTTGTCCACGCAAATCGTCAAGTGAAAGCCAGCCTCACGTAAACGCGCAAGCTGTGCGGCAGCCAAACCATATCCATGTACCAAGCCACCCGGGCTTTCCAAGCGCAACACGATCTGATCACGCCCAGCACGCGCCATAGACAAGATCACCGTGATTTCTTCACGTAAATGTTCTACGGCACTGGCTTGAATATCACCTTTAAAGTCGAGCACATACACGCGCTGACCTTCTTTGCTGCGGATTTTTTTGCTCTTTTCTTGATTCTTAGCCAATATTTTTTGTTCAGCTTTCGGGAACACTGATTCGGCCACTAAGCGTTGATGAGACTCAAGGCTTCCATTCTAATTTGTATTCCGCATTTCAGACTGTTTCTTTGGCGTATTGAATATCATAATCTTGCTATACTGTTATCTATCATT
>CAYJUB010000471.1:0-2527 GCA_964373145.1 uncultured Moraxellaceae bacterium | reverse complement strand
AACTCAAATATTGGCATCTTTATACCGAGTATTGTCTAGAGATGACCTGTCGCCAATGTCCCCCATCCCTATACTGCTGCACGGCTCTGATTCAAAGAGTTGACACCCAGTCCAGCAACTATCGCAAAAAATAAATGCCGAGAGCAGCAGATCATGACGATCAGTACTAGCCATATGTTAAAAGAAGCTACCGACATCGTCGTGCGTAAGCAACTCGACTTTAAGCTGGATGGTAGCCTACCCAAATATTGGTATGAGCATAATCCGATCAAAACACGACTGATGGATGCAGTCTGCGCCACATTCCCAGAAGGCGAAAAATACTTCATCATCAGCGTGCGTCATTTTCGAGAACAAATAAAAAGTCGTAAACTACTGAACGAAGTCACCGACTTTATCCAGCAAGAAGCACAGCACGGCATCGTCCATACCCAGTTTAATGATTTCCTGCGCCAGCAAGGCCTGCCAATCGACAAGCTGGAAAACACCCTCAAAGCCAAGCTCGAACGTAGCCGAAAGACCGTCTCGCCAGAAATGAATCTAGCGATCACCGCTGCCTGTGAGCATGTCACGGCGATGTTTGCCAAATGCTTCTTTGAACAGCAAGCCACCATGCAAGGTGTGCAAGATCCCCGCATTCTCGCGATGTTAGCGTGGCATTCGATTGAAGAGTTCGAACACAAAGCCGTCGCCTTTGACGTGATGCAAACTGTCGCCCGCGTGCCCTACGCTATGCGCGCGGGTGCAATGCTATTTCTGACCGTCGATATGCTGAGCGAAATCTTTATCAATGCGCACTCTTTCCTCAAAGCTGACGGCTTTGGCCCAATTCAGCGCGCCAAATTTATTGGTCAAGGACTGATCTGGGGATTTAGCCCAAAAGGCGTGTTGGTACCGATGGCCAAACCCTGGTTGAACTACTTTAAACCCAGCTTTCACCCCAATCAGGAAGATACTGTCGACCAATACCCAATCTGGCTCAAGGTGTTTGCCGAGACTGATGATCCGATTTTGGCTGGACAAGCATTTCATCGCGCAGGGAAAACTACGCCTAGCAAAAAACCTCTGTTGAGCGGTATTTTTCAACGTCGTGCATGATCACCCTAGCCACACCACCTGCGAGAACAACCATGGATACTCCCCGCCAAAAAATGCAAGGTGCTGAACTCGCGGTCTGGCTCGCATCTAACGTTCTGGTGCAAAACTTTACTGCCAGCTTTCGGATCAAAGGCTATTTTAGCGAAGCTGAATTGCGCGATGCAGTCATACGTGTGCGCGAAAAATTCCCGACACTCTCCATGCATGTTGTGCCCCAGAGCAACGGCGGCGCTGACTTTGTCTACAACCCAAATTTAAAAATACCGCTTCGCATCGTAGAGCGTGAAAACGATCAGACATGGAATGCAGTGCAGACACGCGAAATGGGTGTACCTTTTAATATGTTGAAAGAGCCACCGGTACGCATAGTATGGATTCGCGGCAATGGTATCTCCGAGTTGCTCTTAGTCTGTCACCATGCCTTTGCCGATGGACTCGCGGGATTTATCGTCTTACGTGACCTGTTGGTCTTACTCGGCAATCCGCAAAAAAAGTTCGAGAGCCTGACACTTTTTCCGCCTCTCAATGCCATGATTCCCGAATTTTCAGGTAAATGGCGCGTGACTTTACTCGCACGATTGAAAGCACGTCTGCTGAAATTCCTACTGCGTATGCATCTCGTCAGTCTGAAAGCGTTTAGCATGCTACCTGTGACTATACCGCCAAGATATTTTATCCAGTCTTTGGAATGGAGTCTCGCCGACACCACGCGTTTTAACGCTCGCTGTAAGGCGGAAAATACCACCGTACAAACCGCGCTATGTACCGCATTCTTGCGTGCCTTTGCTGAATTTAATGGCAACGGCTGGAATCGCCGCATCCAGAACCCGATCAACCTGCGCAACCGCCTCACCGAAAAAGTCGGCGAAGCATTCGGTCTGTATATCACCGCGATTAAATTTAACGTCGATTGCCATCCAAATCGTGACTTCTGGGATGTGTCACGCGAAATCAAGAAAATCCTCAAAAACAAAGCCGACGACAAATCCATCTTTAGCGAATTGACCGATGGCTGCACCCTGATGGACGAACTTGTACCCGCAGTAACGCCTGGATTTATCGCAAAGCAACTGACCAAAATGGACTACGACCTGTCGATTACCAATCTCGGAAACCTCGATTTCCCTAATCAATTTGGCGATCTCGAGTTTGAGAACATCTTCCCCTCGACCATTGGCAAACTCGATGAAGTGGTGGTCTGCGTTATGACCTTACGCGGAAAAATGACCTTTTCGTTTACCTTTACCAATGTGAAGTACAGCGAAGCGCAGATCAACACCATCAAGTCACTGGCGCTGAAATGGATCAATGCCGCCTTGGATGCACCGCAAGACGAGACCAATGAAGTGATCAGCATTGCCTAGAGAGCAACGGTTTAAATTAGTGTGCGGCACATTGAAGTGAAAACGACGCGAAAAATAACGGATTA
>CAYJUB010000470.1:0-2533 GCA_964373145.1 uncultured Moraxellaceae bacterium | reverse complement strand
AAAGGCAGCTTTACTGGCGCAAGCGAAGACAAGCTCGGCTTGTTTCAATCCGCGCATGGCGGCACGTTGTTTTTGGATGAAGTTGCCGATTTGCCACTGACCATGCAAGTGAAGCTGCTGCGCGCAATACAAGAAAAGAAAGTCCGTCCGATTGGTGCGCAAACCGAAATTCCTGTGGATATTCGCTTGCTGAGCGCAACGCATAAAAATCTGCAAGCACAAGTCAATGCAGGTGGTTTCCGCCAAGATTTGTTCTATCGAATTAACGTGATTGAAGTGCAAGTACCACCACTACGTGATCGTGGCGATGATATTTTGTTATTGGCAAATACCTTTTTGCAGCGCTTATGCACCGATTGGGGTATTACTCCTCCGGAATTATCGAAAGCTGCGCAGCAGCAATTGCTCAGTTACGCGTTCCCTGGCAACGTCCGCGAATTGCAGAATACGCTTGAACGCGCGCTCACCTTATGTGATGACGGCGTGATTCTGCCTGAACACTTGAAGTTGAATGATGCCTATCAGTTTAATCTTGCACAGACGACCGATTCAAGTGCTCGACAAAATGATAACCCCATTATTCAGCATTCAAACGCATCCGTTGCCAGCGCACTCAATGCAGTTCCATCACTGAAAAATCTACCAGCACAAGGCTTGGAGATTTATCTGCAAGAAATAGAGCGGCATATTATTCAGCAAGCATTGGATGCGAGTTTGTGGAATCGCACAGCCGCTGCTAAGAAATTAGGCATGTCGTTTCGTTCATTGCGTTATCGCTTAAAGAAATTAGGTTTAGGTGCAGATTTGGATGCGGATGATGCGGAAGTTGATCAAGAAAACGATTTGAAAGCGGGTGAATAGCGGTTGGTTTGTGATGGATATATTATTTTGTTTTGGACAATGACTCATGACATCTAACCCCGTTCAATCTGCGCCAAATTTTAATGCTGGCTTGCAGAATCCCATGCAGGCGCAGTTATTTTATGTGCAAGCTAAAAAAGCTTATGCAGAAAAACAGTGGCAACAGGTTTGCGTGTTCTCGCAATCGTGTATCACAGCTGCTCGCAATGATGAAAAACTCGTTTTTTTGGCGAAAGAATTGAGGGCGGCGAGTCTGCTTGAACTGAAACAACCTGAACAAGCTTTACAGGTTTTTATAGATTTGCAGAAGCTTAAACCCAACGACGCGATTCTTATTTACAATGCGGGTCTCGCGCTGATGCATTTATGTCGCTATCCCGATGCGATTGAATCCTTGCAGCAGGCTGTCGAATTAATGCCTGAAAATATTGAGTTTCAGATTCAGTTAGGGTTGGCGTATTATAAAAATCAGGATTTTTTACAAGCCCAAAAAGTTTATCAAAGTGCCCAGTTGCTTAATCCGAAAAATGCCACGATACAATTTGGCATTGCTGTTGTTCTTGAGGCTGAAGGACTGCTGAACGATGCCATAGAAGCTTATGAGCAAGTGCTTGTGCTTGATCCAACCCATTCACCAGCGTTAAGTAATTTGATTTTTATACATCATTATCTTTCTTCGTTTGATGTTGATCGACATGCTGATCTTTTACGTCGATTTCGAACAGCAACGGGTCATGTGAAGGCTGATCGGCACACAAAGCAATCAGTAAAAAACCATTCACCCCTTCGTATCGGCTTTGTTTCAGCGGACTTATTCGAGCACCCTGTTGGCTATTTTTTGGATAGTACAATTGAGCAACTCCGGCTTGACCCTTTGCTAAGCAGTCAGTTGACGCTCGTTGCCTATGCCAATCAGTCCATATACTCTGAATATACTCAGCGATTGCGCAATCGGTTTGATTTGTGGCGACGTGTCGATCAGTGGAGTGATGATGTTTTTATTGAGCAGATTAAGAAAGATCAGATCGATATTTTGATTGATTTGTCTGGACATACCAAGGGTGGTCGTTTGTCTGTTTTTGCAAAGAAACCTGCACCATTGCAAGCAAGTTGGATTGGTTATTGGGGCTCAACTGGACTATCGACGATCGACTATGTATTGGCTGATCCCGTGAGTGTGCCCGTCAATGAAGAACCTTGGTTTTTTGAAAAAGTATGGCGATTCCCTTCACTACGATATTGTTTTTCGATTCCACAAAAAGCCCCAGAAGTAAACGTAGCACCTTGTATTCAAAATCAAAGTATAACATTTGGCTGTTACCAGAATTTAGTGAAAATCAATGATGATGTTCTAAAAAGCTGGGCAGTTATTCTCAGAAAATGTCCTCATGCGCGGTTACGAATTCAGTCTCTTGGTTTTGGATTTTTTGGAACAAAGAGCCAGTTTACTGAACGCTTGAGTCGGGTTGGTTTGGATGTAAAGCGAGTGGATTTATTTGAAGGTGTGAATATGGATGAGTATTTGGCATCGCATTCAGAAGTTGATATTTTGCTTGATACGTTCCCCTTTCCAGGAGGAACAACAACAGCTCAGGCGTTATGGATGGGTGTGCCGACCTTAACGCTCGCAAAAGCGGGAATGCTCGGCAGGCAAGGCGAGGCGTTAATGGTG
>CAYJUB010000469.1:2199-2540 GCA_964373145.1 uncultured Moraxellaceae bacterium | reverse complement strand
CGTTTCAATGATAAATCATCTAACGAGGTGGTGACTATTCGGGGGCCATTACATACATGTTCAATTGCAGCAAGGCCTTCAGCCGCACCCATTGCTAATACAACATCCAAATCTGACGGTACGCTACTCTCAAGAGGATTGATCCGAATCAACCTTCCGCTTGAATGTTTAATAATACTTTGACTAAATTCTCGAACTGATGGAATCGTCGTTCCTGCCCCCATCTCAATCACAACTGGCCGCTTAACCGTTGTTAACCATGCTACGAATCGAGTATTTTGAACTTCGGAACGCTTATCTACCCACCCCCAATCGTTAAACAATAGGATGATAGGCCGTGC
>CAYJUB010000469.1:0-2189 GCA_964373145.1 uncultured Moraxellaceae bacterium | reverse complement strand
TAACGAGGTGGTGACTATTCGGGGGCCATTACAACTCAAGATAAGTCATTTGTTCAAACACTCAGTTCTACGCTACATGAGCAATCTCAGTATCACCTCAGGTCTGGCTTCTATGAGATGACGCTTACGATCATAATAGACCTTCCCGCTGACACATATCTGATGGATGTGATTTGGTTAGAGGAACACTCAAAAGGACAGCGTGAACTAGACAGGCATACGTCACCGATAGAAATCCAGAATCACTTGCCGCTTAAGAACCAGCAACACAATCCATTTAAAGCGCTAAAAAATAAACTGAATAGCTTAATCAATGCTGAGGCACCACCTCAGTTGGCTATTACCCATGAATACTTTAATGAAGTGTTCTCCCAAAACATTGAACAAGCAGAAGGGACGATAACCTGCACGATGCCTCTGCAAAATGTGTCTCGAAACACGCCTTTTAAACTTGACGTGACGATCTCTAATCGCTCTTCAGTCAATTGGATGACATCGCTTAAACACCCCATCAACTTGTCGTATCATTGGCTCAATGATCGTGGTGAATCCGTGATTTTTGAAGGTGAGCGCACACCACTGCCTGAAATGTGTCTCTTCTATCACAAGAGTATGAATGCACAAATTCTGATCATTCCACCAATCCATCCTGGTTCCTATCATTTGGTGCTGTCTGCAGTACAAGAAGGCGTCGCTTGGCTTGAACAAAAAGGATTTACGCCGCTCACTTTACCAGTTAATATCACCTAATCAACTGACAATGCATCTTTAACTCAACAAAAACGCCAGCTAAAGCTGGCGTTTTTTTCGACACAGCATACCTTTACCAGCGATAATTCACCTTGCCGTAATAGAACGCACCATTAAAGCCATTCGGTGAGAACTGGCTATACGGAATGCTGCCCCCAACGGTACCAAACTGAGAGCGTGCTGGATTTGAATTCGCGACATTATCGCTGCCTAAGGTAAATGTCCAATCCTTCAAGCGATAGTCCAATGCCAGATCAAGCGTCCACTGCGCGCCATACTTCTGATCTTCCTGTGCACCCAAATTGCTATACGACACAAAGCTTCCGTAACGAATTAAATTGGTATGCACCGTCCAATTCTCTAAACTAAAATCATTGCCCAGAGTGAGTTTGGTTTCAGGTGTACTCTGTCCGAGTAAACCCAAGGTTTCACGTCGATCTAGACGCAATAAATTCACACCCAATTGATTAAGTACCGTTGGATTGGGTTTAACCTTCGTCACTTTAGTTTGGTTGTAGTTCAGACCTAAGGTGGTATTCCACTTGATACCATCATCGAGCTGAAAGCGATAACTTGCAACTAAATCCACGCCTTTGGTGCGTGTATCACTGGCATTATTAAAATAACGCACACTGCTATAGTTCACATTATTGACACCATTGGCCGCAAGATATGCCAAAACCTTAGGGCTACTGGCGTTGATTGCCGAAGACAAGCTAATGCGATCGCTGATATCAATCAAATAACCATCAAGGGTGATATAGAGTCGATCAATCGGATTAAAGGTGAAACCTAAACTATAGTTTTTGGATTTTTCGGGTTTAAGATCCTCTGCACCCAGTAGTTTCGAGACGCCAGAATTCGCAGCGAAGGTCCCCGTGTTTTGCAACACATTATTGACCAACTGCGATGAGGTCTGAGAAAAATACTCTTGTGCCAATGAAGGTGCACGGAAGCCATTGGAGATATTTCCGCGAATCGCAATACGAGGCGTAAAGTCATAACGCCCAGCGAGTGATGCAGTCGTCGTTGAACCTACATCACTATAGTTCTCATTGCGTACCGCAAGCGAAGTTGTCAACTTGTTGGTGAGTTTGGTTTCTAAGTCTAAGTACTCAGAGAAACTATGGCGGGTATGCTCTCCGGCGTCACCCGCACTAAACCCTGCCAGACCAGAAGCCCCACCCCGATAATAAGACTCGGGCTGCCCAGCTTCAACTTCATATTGCTGATGCTGGTACTCAGCACCCAATGCCACCGACAGCGGATTCGGCAACCAGCTTAAGGCGATACTTTTGCTGATATCTACGTTCAATACTGTTTGAGTATTGCTCAATGTGCCATTGTAAAAATTAAATGGCGTACTGCCCGTTTCACGATAGAGGCTCGGATTAATGGTATTAATATTCACTTCATAGTTATTTTTGCCATAATTGGCA
>CAYJUB010000468.1:0-2541 GCA_964373145.1 uncultured Moraxellaceae bacterium | reverse complement strand
CTTGAGAAGCACTGCTTCGCAAGACGAAGCGCAGCGTAGTAGGGAAGATTTAGATTTGGGTGCTGTTGATCTTAAAGTCAAAAGCACCCACATCCCAACCTTCCCTCTCAGGGGAAGGAGACAAGCATTAAGCTCTTTTTCAATTTCAACTATTAACCAGAACATAGCTTTTTGAAAAGGGAGGAGCTTTTCTATTTTGGCGTAGCCAAAGTATTTCCCTCCTTAGAAAAAGGAGGGTTAGGGAGGATTTGCTTTTGATCGCTACAACATCGCCAAACGCTTATTTCTTGCTGAAATAATCAACACTAATCCCAAACTCAGCAGCGTACAGCCGACGATCACGATTGAAAGATTGGTCAGGGCATTGAACATCAGTTCATGGACAATGAGTCCGCTGATCAAGCTCAAGGCAAATTGAAGTGCGCCTTGCAATGCACTGGCACTGCCAGCACGACTGCCTTGTTGAGCGAGTGCTAAAGCGTTGCTATTTGCGCCTGTCAAACCCACGCCAGCGACCACACCAAACAATCCGACCATGACACTCATTAACGTGTCTTGTCCTGAGAGTGCGAGCATTAACATCCATAAGCCACTGACAACTTGTAAAATCACGCCAGCATGCAAGATTTTAAGTAAATGGAAATGTCCAACGAGGCGGCCATTGACCTGTGACATGACAATCACACCAAGTGCATTCACGCCAAAATACCAACCGAAGTTTTGTGCGAGTACGCCAAAGTGATCCATGAGAATCGCTGATGCCGCGCCAATATAGGCAAACATCGCCGCATAGGAGAACGCGCCAGCGAGTGCCGGTGTGCGAAAACTTGAATCCTTGAGTAGTGCCCAATAAGTCATAAAAACACTTTTCAGGGCTAATGGGCGTCTTTTATCTTCAGCTAAAGTTTCCTCAAATCCGAAGTGAATCATTGCCAAGCAAGCCAAGCTGAACAACGCTAATGAAGCAAATATACTGTGCCAACCTAAATGCATCAAAAACCAACCACCGAGTAATGGCGCAAGAATGGGCGCGACACCCATGATCAGCACCATGTTTGAAAAGGCTTTGGCGGATTCTGCTGGAGATAGCCGATCACGAATAGCCGCGCGAACCATGACCATGCCGACGCAGCCACCAAGAGCTTGCGTGATGCGCGCTATGATTAAAGATTCTAAATTCGTCGCAAAGATACAGGCCAATGATGCGAGGAAAAATAAGACCAACCCGAAATACATCGGCGGTTTGCGTCCAAACCGATCACTAACCGGTCCATAGATCAGCTGACCAACCGCAAGTCCACAAAAGTAAGCAGGTAGAGTCGTTGAAATGTCACCTGTACTGACGCCGAACTCATGCGCCATACTGGGCAAGGCAGGCAGGTACATATCAATCGACAACGGCCCAATTGCCGTTAATGCACCCAACATGGCAATCCATGCAAAGGTGTATTTTTGAATTGGCTGTTGCGGTGGGTGTGATACGGGATGCGAAGTGGGCAAGGACATAGCGAAATCAAGGTAAAGATGAATATGATCAATATCTCAAAGATAGGTCATGTTCGCTATATTGTTTTTGTATTTGATTTTAATGATTAGGCAAAAGTTTATCTAAGCACGCTTAAGCGGCACGAATTGCTGTTACAAGCCAAAAGCCGAATGCAGTTGCTGCAATAGAGCCAATCACATGAATGCCAATCAATGTGAACGCCATGCCGATTCGACCACTATTCAGCAAGGTAAAGCTTTCAGCAGAGAAGGTCGAGAATGTTGTCAGTCCACCTAAAAAACCTGTGGCAAGTAGAAAACGCATTTCTGCACTCAGTTGGTCAGTTGTCGCCAACACCACACCGATGAGAAAGCCACCGAGAATATTTGCCATCAAGGTTCCATAAGGAATGGCAGGATGCATGGCATTCAATGTTTGGGCAAAGAAAAGCCGAAGCATTGCACCACATGCTGCACCAACACTGACCAATAGCCATTTCATAGCAATGCGCCTAATTTACAATCATTTTTGATAAGCTGCGTGCCGCATAATCTACTTTTTTGCTGTAGTTTTCAACTCTACGTGGATGCTTTCGCAGGGTCAAATGGGTAAAATGATCGGCATATCCAGTATTATCATTTTCTTGTTCAATTAATTTTTTCCAGTTGGAGCTGTCCGATGAATCATCCTAGCGATTTGCACTACACCAAAGAACACTCATGGGTACGCCTGGATGGCGATCTGGTTGTGACCGGTATTACCGATCATGCGCAAGATGCGTTGGGCGACTTGGTTTATGTTGAAGCACCTGATGTTGGTGCGCATTTGATGGCGGGCGATACCGCTGGTTTTGTTGAGTCAGTAAAAACTGCCTCTGATATTTTTGTGCCAGTGGATGGTGAAATTGTCGAAGTGAACGCGTTGCTTGAAGAAGACCCAGATTTGGTTAATACCGATCCGTATGGTGATGGCTGGATTTATAAAATTACACCTGTCGCTGTGCCTGACGTAGACGAATTCTTGTCTGCGGCTGCTTCCGAACGTTCTCTTGGTTA
>CAYJUB010000467.1:0-2543 GCA_964373145.1 uncultured Moraxellaceae bacterium | reverse complement strand
GCACACTGCCCCACCACATCGCTCGCGCCTGACCAATCACCCGATCCGCAAGCCACCCTCCGGGCAACGCCGCCAAATACACCGACCCAGCAAAAATACCGACAATCGCCGCCGCCGTAGCACGGTCAAACCCATAGCCACCAGTCGATAACGTCGCCGTCATAAACAAAATCAGCAGCGGACGAATCCCATAATAGGAAAAACGCTCCCACATTTCAGTCGCAAATAACGGCGCGAGTGCACGCGGATGACCAAGAAAAGAGCGATCAGCAGACGTCATATCCATTCAACCCAATAAAGTGATTTCACGATAGCACGCAAGCCTTTTTCAGGTCATACGCGATTTTGATAAACAATGCTTAAATTTGGATATTTAATAAAGACATCATTAAAAATACCACAACCATGACGCACTTGCTTCCTGCGAGCGTTGGCTTCCCTGCTGGGTTTGTTGCCATGCAAACCGTAAGGCTTGACGGCGTTCCGATGCACCTAAACTCAAAGGAACTTGCAGCCCAACTTGCCATTGATTTTGCCAAGTATGACTGTCTTGCCAAAAGTCAGTGGCGTTCTGAAGTTGTAAACTAAATTTTGGTGTATTCCACAAACAACCCAAAGTCGGCCCCACACCCACACGCCAACCTTTATCCAACGCGCTACCAGCTTCAAACGCACCACTCGCCAGACCATAACACAGCGTCGAACCCCACTGCATCGCCAGACCTTCGCCACCTTGCACATAACTCACGGCATGGGTTCGCTCAGCACTAAACTGGCCATGCACCACAGGTACTTGACGGACACCAATCGCAAAATTCCAAGATAATGGTGTAAAAAAATCAGTGATGGGGCTCAATGAATCAATCGAAATTAACGTCAGTTTTTGTAATGACAGATGATCTTCTTGAATCCGTAATTTGGTTTGCAGAAAATTAATCCCCGAGCCATGACGATAACCTCCGGCTGGATCAAGCAAATCATGATACGCAGGACGCCACTCAATATCGGCAAAGCCACGACCATTCAACTCACCGACACTGAATAACATGCGGCTGGTCAAATGCCCCTGTGACGGATCAACCGCTGGCGTTGGCACCGTGACCCGTTGATCAGCAGCAGAATTTTGACTACGACGAGTCAACAACGCGCGCATATTTGGACGCGCGATTGCGGGGTCGACTTCATGACCGACAAAACGATAATACAAATAATCACTCGCCATCTCAGTTGCTTGCGCTTGCTGCTGCAACGTGAGGTCATTCATCGGATAATCAGGTTGTTTCGCTAATGCTTTTGCCGCAGCAATCACAGGTGGCGATGCTCGATCAGCCTGCGCATTCAAACGACTCACAAATGCAGGACGATAAACCGTTTTTTCTAATAAATCGGCTTCGATCAAACTCGCACGTAAAGTATCCGTCGGAATCGCATAGACGGGGAATTTGTTCTGCAACGATAATGACGGCCGCGCAATTTCCATCAAATTTAATAATTCATACGAACAATTCGAATGTAAAAAGTAATATGGAAAATTAACAAAACGCAGCTCCCACACGCGTTTTGTAAGGCGCATTGTTTCATCGGGCGTCAACTTTAAGCGATATTCCCATAAATCACGACTTTCAAAATCATTGTATTCTTTCACTTTCTCATAATACGGCATAATCGAGTACGCACCCGAATACAGCCCGGTTAATCCCTTGATCGCATACAGCGCACTACTCGAATTATCTGTTTCTGCCGCGTAATTGATCGCATAGGCAAGTAACCGCGTTTGTTCATTATCATCGGGGTCTAATCGAAGCAAAGTATGCCCAAACATCGACGATGGGCTATTCATATAATCAGAACTAAACACCAACGTCGCATGGCGAGGCTGAATCCCATCCAACCACTGCGTCAGTGCAGGACAGGGCGTCACGGGTAAATCGCTCTCCTGAATCTGCAACTGCTCAACCAACCAATCGCGCCGAACTGGAAATAAACACGCCACCGACTCATCGGGTTGCAATCGATTTGGGGTAAAAAGCCCTGTTAGCAAGGCGTCCAACTCTGCAGCAGGATCATTTTGCCCGGTCTTGGTCAGAAAGAAGCCCGGTTGCGTCACAGAACTCTCAATACTTTTCCCCGATTGACGGTAATACATCAACCGATACCAATACGGCGAATGTGCTAAATCCATTTCTTTAGCGCGCGCACGTGCTTTTGCCAGCGCACCTTCATTCAACTCTGAAGGGAATGGATCTATGCGGCTAATATTTTTTGGAGACCCGTCACCACTTTGTATACTTTCATTCACAGCAGCACATGCTTGCGCTGATCCTACGATGAAAACTAATCCAATTACAAAACTCTTCGTATCCATACGCTTCATCATTTTTTCTACTGCTAGCACGGGTTAAGATCAGGCGAACTGATGCAAATAGAATTTATAAAAAAGGAAATGACTCAATGAAAACAACTCATCATAAAAAAGCCCCGTATTACACCAAGCCACTCTTAAAATTGGTTGATATTTTCCAGAGAGGGGCTTACATTGTACC
>CAYJUB010000466.1:0-2544 GCA_964373145.1 uncultured Moraxellaceae bacterium | reverse complement strand
ACCACGCCAAACCAAAGAAACGTACAAGCAGAAATATGCCAACAAAAACCAACATGACATAAAACAATACAGTCGAGTAGCCACTTAAGAAAAAGATACCTGCAGTAGCTGCCAAACAAATCGCTGCTAAAATGGCCCACAATTTAGTGCTGATTTTGTTTCCTTTTTTCCACAAATCGAACTGTGCTTCTTGTTGCTCAGCCGCTGAAAGTTCGTAAGGAATGGGTTGCAGCGTATAGCCATATGTAGACGACATAACAGTAAAATACCTAAAAGTTAATACAGAAAATCAATTCAAAATACATCATAAAACTTGCTGCATAGACTAGCCGATTTTGCAGTTTAATTCAGCAAAATAATGAGCAAGGTTTATGATTGAGCTTTAATGCGCCACGCCCCAATTCACGCCTCTACCCACTTCAACCTCAAGTGGCACAGCAATATCTGCGAGACCTTGTAGTACGGCAGGCATGAGTTTTTTCAGCAAAGCAGTGACTTCATCTGCTTTGTCCTCATCCACTTCAAATACGAGTTCATCATGTACTTGAAGCAGCATTTTGGCGTGTTCTTTTGGTAATGCTGCATTCACATTAATCATTGCGAGCTTGATAATATCCGCCGCTGAACCTTGTAGTGGCGCATTGATTGCTGCGCGTTCCGCTGCTTGGCGCACCATCGCGTTACCTGCGCGAATATTTTCCATATACAAACGACGACCCAACACTGTTTCCACATAACCTTGTTCTGCTGCAAGTGCACGAGTGTTTTCCATATAATCATGCACGCTCGGATAACGAGAGAAATACAACGTAATGTATTCCTGCGCCTCAGCACGCGATAGATTCAATTGCTTAGCTAAACCAAAAGCTGACATGCCATAGAGCAAACCAAAGTTAATCGCTTTTGCTTGACGACGTTGATCAGAAGTCACATCTTCTAAAGCAATTCCCATCACTTCAGCGGCAGTCGCTTGATGAATGTCACGGCCATCACGGAACGCCTTCAGCAACGCTTCATCTTGCGAAAAATGCGCCATGAGACGGAGTTCAATTTGTGAATAATCCGCAGCCAAAATGATCCGACCTTTCGGCGCAATAAACGCTTGACGGATCTGCCGACCGACTTCACCGCGAATTGGAATATTCTGTAGGTTTGGATCGGTTGATGATAAACGCCCCGTTGCCGCAATCGCTTGATGATAGCTGGTATGAACGCGCTGGGTTGCAGGATCACTTTGTGCAATCAGACTATCGGTATAAGTGCTTTTCAGCTTGGATAAAGAGCGATATTCCAAAATCGTTGCAATGATTGGATGATCGATTTTTTCTAAAATCGCTTCACCAGTCGCGTACTGACCACTGGCTGTTTTCTTGCCGCCAGCAATGCCCAGCTTATCAAATAGAATTTCACCCAACTGCTTCGGTGACGACACATTAAACGGTTGTCCAGCAAGCTCAATCGCATGACTTTCTAGTGTCAGAATTTGTGCGCCAAAACGTTGACCTAATTCAGCCAGGAATGGAATATCGAGGCGAATGCCATTATTTTCCATTTCATACAGCACTTGAGCGGCTGGCATTTCGACATCAAGCAACAGTCTTTCTAGGCGTGGAATCTTTGCCAATTCTTTAGAGAAATGCTCATAGAGTCGCCATGTAATATCTGCATCTTCAGCGGCATATGGCGCGGCTTTTTCTAATTCAATTTGATTGAAAGTGAGCTGCTTTGCTCCCTTCCCTGCAATTTGTTCAAAAGTCGTGGTGGTGTAATCGAGGTAATATTGCGCAAGATCATCCATGCCATGACGTGTGGCAGTTGGATTGAGCACATAAGACGCCAGCATCGTATCGAACGCCCAACCTGCAAGGCTAATGCCATGATTATTAAATACATGCGCATCATATTTCATGTGCTGACCAATCTTGCCAATCGCTGGGTTTTCCAGAATTGGTTTGAGCGTATCAAGCACAAAATTCGCGTCCAATTGTTCAGGAGCGCCCATATAGTCATGGCCAATCGGAATATAGAACGCCTCTCCTGCTTGCAGCGCAAAAGAAACGCCAACAATGCGTGCCAAACGATAATCAAGGCTTGTCGTCTCTGTATCTACCGCAAAACGAGGTACAGCTTTTAAGCGTTCAACCAGTGCTAAAAATTCTGTTTTATCTAAAACAGTATGGTATTTAGCTTCTGTTAATGATGATGCGACAGGCTGTTCTGCAATAGACGAGGTTTCTAAAAGCTCAGGAATATCATCTTTCTTAGTATCTTCAAAAGAGTAAGATTTTTGGGCTTCTTGCTGATGATTATCTGGATTGTTTGGATGCTCTAATGATTGCAATAACGCTCTAAACTCAAGCTCTGCATAGAGTTTTTTCAGTGCTGGCACATCAGGTTTACCGAGCTTCAACTCATGCCAATCTAATTCAAGCGGCAAATCACACACGATACTCGCCAGCTGATGATTCAGCGGAATTTTATCGGCGTTTTCACGAATGCTCTCGCCAACTTTACCTTTAATTAAATGGGCATTTTCTAAAATGC
>CAYJUB010000465.1:0-2547 GCA_964373145.1 uncultured Moraxellaceae bacterium | reverse complement strand
ATCGCGCGCATTTGCGCCGAAAAAATCTCAGGATGATCAAGTGTGAAGCGAATACCACGCCAGCCAAGTGCCGCGTTATCCTCTTCAATTGAGAAATATGGCAAATCTTTATCTGCACCAATATCCAAGGTGCGCATCACCACAGGTTTGCCTGCGAAATGACTCAATTGCTGGCGATAAATATGACGCTGTTCCTCTTCACCGGGGAAACGCTCACGCAGCATAAATGGAATTTCACTGCGATACAGACCGACGCCTTTGGCACCGCGCTGCGCACCACGAATCACGTCAATCATCAAACCCGTATTCACATACAACGGCATGTTATGACCATCAGGCGTGATGGTTTCACGTCGTTCGTAGGCTTTCAGATCTTGTTCGGCTTGTTGCTCTTCTTTTTGAATTTCTTTATAACGTTGACGCAGCTGACGAATTGGATGAACAAAGATCCGTCCTTGATGCGCATCGACAATCATTTCCACGTCATCAAGCGCGGTGATTGGCAGCTCAGTGACACCCACAACCGTTGGAATGCCGAGTGCGCGTGCCACAATCACCATGTGTGAGTTTGCTGCACCTTCGGCAGTTACAATCGCGGCAATATTATCCAACGGCAGCTCAACCAACATCGCCGTGGAAATTTCCTCGCCAATGAGAATACATCCCTCACCAATTTCACGATGCTGATTATCTGAAGCTTGCAGACGCGCGAGAAGACGACGTCCCAAATCACGTAAATCGGCAATGCGTTCGCGCAGATAATCATCTTCCATTTGCGCGAAATGTGCGGTGTGCTGATCAATGACGGCACGCACCGCGCCTTGCGCCCAATTGCCTGCTTTGATTCTGGCAGTGATTTCGGCAGGAAGCGCATGATCATCAAGCATCCGCAGGTAAACACCAAATAACGCGCGTTCATCCGCCAGTAAAGCTTTTTGCATTTTGTCATCAAGATCTTTAATGTCTTGACGCACAATCGCCAAAGCGTCATTGAACATCTCGAGTTCAGCTTTGACATCATCAATTTTACGATCAGGAACCAGTGACAAATCAGCAGGAGGATACAGGACAACGGCACGTCCAATTGCAACACCGCCCGCACCCGCAACGCCTTGGAATTGTTGTGGTGATGCTGTGCTGCCTGGTTTTCTGAACACATCAACTTGACCGACCGCATGCGCATGGGCAATCGCGCCCGAAAGCTGCGCACATAAGGTCACAAGGAAAGATTCAGCGGCTTCACTAAACGCACGACGTTCACGATTCTGCACAACCATGACGCCCATGACCTTACGGCGATACATGATCGGCACACCGAGGAATGCGCTATAACGCTCTTCCCCAGTTTCAGGCAAATAACGGAATCGAGGATGGCTCGATGCATCTTCTAAACTGACAATTTCTTCGCGTTGACCGACTAGACCGACAAGCCCTTCGGTGGTGGACAGAGAAACTTCACCCACTGCATCCGCATTCAGACCGACAGAAGCCATCAGGATATAACGCTGATTGCGTTCATCCAGCAAATATACCGAACACACTTCGGTTTCCATTGCTTCGGCGACAAGCTGCACCATGACTTCAAGCGCCGCATGTAAATTCGGTGCGGCATCAACGTCTTGTACAATCTTGCGCAGGCTTTCTATCTGCATGACATCTCCAATATGTCTAAAAAATTCGTCCTAACCCCACCACCATCCAACGCAAATTCCTTTCGCAATTGAATGATGATCCTTGGAGTATAGACTGCTGCCTCAAATAGGCAACTTCTGTACGAGCTGAAGTAACGCTTTTCGATACACATCGCGTTTAAATGCAACCACTTCGGATAACGGAAACCAATAACTGACCCACATCCAATGATCAAATTCAGCAGGACTCGTTGCATCTAAATGAATTTCTGAATCATCGGCAAGCAGCTGCAAGAGAAACCATTTTTGTTTCTGGCCAATACACACGGGCGGCGCGTCATCTTGACGAATATAACGATTCGGCAAACGATAATGCAACCAACCATCGGTTTGCGCAAGGATTTTTACATGTTGCGGATGAAGTCCTACCTCCTCCCATAACTCGCGGTACAATGCTTGTTCTGGCGTTTCGCCTTCAGAAATTCCACCTTGTGGAAACTGCCATGCATTGTGACCAATTCGTTTTGCCCACAGCACCTGACCTTGCGCATTGCACAGGATCATGCCGACATTGGGCCGAAAGCCGTCTGCATCTATCATTGGAACAATTCCAGAAAATAAGCCTAATAGTGTATGTCTGACCTTTTTTTAATCATCACCGACCAATTTTTTGGCATAAAACCGTGACGTCTCGTGAAAGCTCTGGCTTTAACGCTTCATGAGAAAAGGAAAGTACATGAAATTGGTATTATTTTACCGAAAATGTGGGGCAAATCGGGGATTGTTTTTACTGTTTTTTGTGAGTTGGTTCCTAAAAAGGAAAATCGACTGAATTAGCAGGCAAAACGTTGTAATTTAGCGCATCAAAATGTGATATTTGCATGACAATGTCGGGGCAAACGCTTGTGGTGGCTAT
>CAYJUB010000464.1:0-2549 GCA_964373145.1 uncultured Moraxellaceae bacterium | reverse complement strand
TGCGTTTTTAAAAGAAGCGAAATTATACGAGCTGAGTCTTAAGCAAGATACGCGTGACTAGATTCATTCGGGAACACCAAAAGCGGGTTATTAAGCAACCTACTATTCATAGACATTGGATTAAGCACCATATGAAAATTTGTTTTTTATCAACTGATTTCCCGCCAACGCTGGGTGGTGTTGCGTCACATGCTTATGAGCTCGCGAAAGCATTGGTGAAGCAGGGTCATGAGGTTCACGTGATTACTTCTCGTGTGAATGACAGTGAAGAAGAACAAATTCTGGATGGAATTCATGTTCATCGGCCTAAAATTTTATGGCAAAAGCCTTTTTATAATTGGTCGTTAAAGAAATATTTGAAAGGATTCCTGCATAAAAATCCAATTGATATTATTCATGTGCATGGACTCAGACCGTTAGAGTCTACAACGGGTTTAGATTATCCGATTATTTTCACCAACCACACATCCGGTTTTTTGAAGCGTCTTGAGAAACCAAAAGTATTCCATCTCCGTTTACTTGCGCGTATGCGCCATGTGGATATGATTTTGGCACCGAGCCTAGAGCTGTGCGATGCCTCAATCGCAGTAGGATATAAAGGCCCTGTTCATTTCGTTTCAAATGGTGTTGATACTCAGCGCTTTACACCTTTACTTAATAAGCAAATTCAACCGATTAAGAAGTTGTTGTTGGCACGCCGCTTAGTTGAAAAAAATGGGGTGATCGTTTTTGCTGAGGCAATTACCAAAGTGAAAAGTCAGAATTTCGAGCTGATCATCGCAGGTGATGGTGCTGAACGTTCCAAAATGGTAGACATTTTCCAGAATGCAGGCATTCAGGATAAAGTGAAATTTTTAGGTGGCGTGAAGAATTCTGAAATGCCAGCCATTTATCAGCAAGCAGATTTCTCGATATTACCGTCATTCTATGAAGCTACCAGTATCACTGGCCTTGAGTCGATGGCGTCTGGATTGCCATTGATCGGTACAAATGTCGGTGGGATTACTTATTTGATTGAGGAAGGCAAAACAGGTGCGCTTGTTCCTTCGCATGATACCGTTGCATTGGCCGCAAAAATTGATGAGTTCCTGCTGATGAGTGATGAAGAATACCAATCGATGTCTCAGGCAACGCGTTTAAGAGCGCAGGAAGTGTTTGATTGGCAAGTGATTGCGAAAGAAACAGTCGGTTATTATCAAAAAGTTTGTTCGTGAGCACTGTATGAGCATTTCAAAATTCAAGATATTAATCGTTTTTGGCACACGTCCTGAAGCGATTAAACTTGCACCATTAGTCCATTACTTAAAAGATCATCCGAAGTTTGAGATGAAGGTGTGCGTGACGGCACAGCACCGAGAAATGCTGGATCAAGTGTTGGATGTGTTTTCAATCACGCCAGATTTTGATTTGAATCTCATGTCACCCAAACAAACTTTAGCTGAGTTAACGTCGAAAATATTAACTGGTGTCGATGGTGTTTTAGATCAATTTCAACCGCGTTTGGTGCTCGTTCACGGCGATACAACGACTTCTTTTGCCGCGGCTTTAGCAGCGTTCTACCGCAAAATTGACGTTGGTCATGTCGAGGCAGGTTTAAGGACAAGCAACATTTATTCACCGTGGCCTGAAGAAGCGAATCGTCAACTGACAGGGCGTTTGGCAGCGTTGAATTTTGCACCGACTGAATCCTCCAAGCAGAATCTTCTCCGTGAAAATGTCGATGCTTCTAGTGTTGAAGTCACAGGAAACACGGTGATTGATGCGCTGTTTATGGGCAAGGAGATTCTGTCAAATAGCCCTGAGATTTTGAAAAGAATTACTGAACAGTTTTCTTTCATTGATTTGACCAAGAAGATGATTTTGATCACGGGTCATCGCAGAGAAAATTTTGGACAGGGTTTTGAAGAAATTTGCATGGCCTTGTTTACCTTAGCGTCGCAACGTCCAGATATTAATTTTGTGTATCCTGTGCATCTCAACCCGATGGCGAAAGAACCTGTCTATCGAATTTTATCCAATAGCTCGAATGTCTATTTGATTGAACCACAAGGATATTTACATTTTTTATGGCTTATGAAAAATAGTGATCTCATCCTAACGGATTCAGGCGGAATACAAGAGGAAGCGCCTTCGCTGGGTATTCCTGTTCTTGTGATGCGAGATACAACAGAACGTCCGGAAGCGGTGGATGCTGGAACGGTGAAGCTTGTGGGTGCGTCACAGCAATCAATTGTTGAGGCGGTGAATCAATTATTGGATACGCCAGATTTATACGAAAGCATGACACAAGCATCCAATCCATATGGTGATGGCAAGGCCTGTCAGCGAATCGTGGATAAGATATTGAGTCATTATCATCTTGAGTCTTAACGGACTGGAGTGTTCCATTCATGTTTTGAGTGATCTTAATCATTAATCCGTTTAATCAAAGGTCACCCATTTTATGAGTAACAGCCATGCTCAGAAAGTAATCCTTATTCCAATTCCAAATCAAGATATTTATCCGACTGAGGTTGCTGTGCCTTGGCGAGTGCTAACCCATCATGGGC
>CAYJUB010000463.1:0-2556 GCA_964373145.1 uncultured Moraxellaceae bacterium | reverse complement strand
ATTGCTTCGTCTTGCGCTAGGGCGAAGCAGTGCTTCGCTGATCCTAGCTCAACCCCCTCAAGGGAAGGAGACAAGCATTTAACCTTTCAGCGCCACCGGTTCAGGCAAAATCTTCGCCAGTTCGCTACTTAATCCAGCCAAGGTATTCCCCTGCGTCGGAATCAAGGTGACATGACCGAGTTTGCGACCGACACGTTCCTCTTTGCCATAAAAATGCAAATGTGCGCCAGATAGCTTCAACACGTCTTCGCGTTTTGGATGACGACCAATGATATTGACCATCATGCATTCACTAATCAGTTCAGTTGAACCAAGCGGTAAACCAGCCACAGCACGCATGTGATTTTCAAACTGCGAACACACCGCGCCTTCAATGCTCCAATGCCCTGAATTGTGGACACGTGGTGCCATTTCATTGGCCAGTAAACCATTTGCAGTGACAAACAGTTCAAGCGTCAACACGCCGACATAATTCAAATGATCGAGCAGACGGGTAATATAGTCTTGAGCAATCGGCTGCAACGCTTCGCTACTAGGTGCAGGCACAATCGAATGTGACAAGATGCCGTGATGATGATGATTTTCTGCGAGTGGCCATGTACGGACTTCGCCATCTTGTCCTCGCACTGCAATAATCGACAGTTCGCGATCAAACTTTACAAAGGCTTCCGCGATGAGTACGCCGGCTGGGCCAAGCGCTTGCCATGCTTCACCGATTTGCGCTGCATCACGGAGGACAAATTGTCCTTTACCGTCATAACCACCCGTTGCTGTTTTCAGTACCAGCGGCAGGCCAAGCGCAGACACAGTCGCTTGTAAATCCGCTTCGGATTCTATTTTGCGATATGCGGCAACAGGAATATTCAGTTGATCAAACAACGTTTTTTCCGCAATACGATTTTGTGCAGTGGCTAACGCATTACGCGGTGGATGCAATGCTTTATTTGCCGCCGCTAAGGCTTCGGCATAGGCGAGCGGTGTGTTTTCAAACTCAAGGGTATAAACATCGGAGCTTTCAATAAACTGCTTCAACTCTGCGCCATGGGTTGCATCAAACACTTTGCCCAGTACTGCTGAAGGACAATCTTGATGCGTTTCAAAAAACGTGCAGTTTAAATTCAGAGGCAACGCTGCCTGAGCCAGCATACGACCGAGCTGACCACCACCAAAAATACCAATTGTTTCAATAGCATTGTTTTTCATAAATTCAACAACATCACATCGGTGTTTAAAAAAATTGTTAAAAAGAATCTGTTCAAGTCAAGCAGGCAGTTATTAACCTGTTTGACCTGGAATCGGATGCTTGCGCACTTTTTCGGTTTGCTGTTCACGGAATAAGGTCACGGCTGCCGCAATTTTTGGATGGTTCAAGCCAATAATTTGCGCGGCGAGTAGCCCCGCATTGGTTGCGCCTGCTTTACCGATCGCGAGTGTTCCGACCGCAATTCCCGCAGGCATTTGTACGATCGAGAGCAATGAGTCCACACCATTTAGAATTGACGATTGCACTGGTACACCCAGCACTGGCAGATCAGTTTTTGCTGCACACATCCCCGGGAGATGCGCTGCACCACCTGCACCCGCGATGATCACTTGAATGCCACGTGCACGCGCCGTGTCGGCATATTCAAACAAACGGTCAGGCGTACGATGCGCAGAAACCACTTCGCTTTCAAACGGCACACCCAATTGGGTGAGCATTTGCGCGGTATGTTCGAGCGTCGCCCAATCAGATTGTGAACCCATGATGATGCCTACCAAAGCCTGCTCTTTTGATTGGCTTGATGCATCTGACGAAGGTGTTGCAGTTGCTGATTGGGTCATGGCTTTATCGTGCAAAATTGACTGTAAAATAGACCGCGTAGTTTGACGCATTTCGTGCAATCAACCAAGTGTTCGATGACAATTAACCGTATTTTTACTGGTTACTCAGCAAATACCCCCGATTTTCTGCCTTTATGCGCTGCGAAAAACAAAGAAAACCGCGCCCAGCAGGCATAACGCTGCCCATACATAGTCCAATTTGAATGGCTGTTTAAACATAAACAGCATAAATGGCACAAAAATAAGCAAGGTAATCACTTCTTGGCTGATTTTCATTTGCCCTAAACTGAAACCGCGCGCATCGAGCAAACGATTGGCAGGAATCATAAATAGATATTCAAAAAACGCGATTGCCCAGCCAAACAGCACGGCTTGCCACAGCGGCGCATTATGCAAAAACTTTAAATGCCCATACCACGCCGCCGTCATAAAAATATTCGACAGGATCAATAGCACAAAAGGTGAATAGGGCTGACTAATAAACGCATTGAGCATGGGTGGATTCTCTGGGGGGTCTTTGGTGTGCAATATCGTAAACAACGACGTTGAAATAGTATCTTTTACTGATCTGTCTTGCTATCGTGCTGTCCAATTAAAAATGATCATAGTGTTTTGTTTGCAGAGGTTTTCGGGCTTCATTTGAGCAAATGGAACACGCAGCAAATATTGGAAAATCGAGGAGCGGTCATGCATCTGCATATCTTGGGAATTTGTGGGACGTTTATGGGATCA
>CAYJUB010000462.1:0-2564 GCA_964373145.1 uncultured Moraxellaceae bacterium | reverse complement strand
CGTTATCCACAATAGTGTTAAGTAGTGCTTGTTTTATTTCTTCGAGTTCTGCTGCAGAGGTTCAAACGACGGGTTCAAGTATCGCCGTCTTTGGTCAAGCAACAACATCGGCTGATGAGTCGATTGTACAGTTATGGCAACAACAAGCCGCACTCGTGACATCGCTTGAGTCGGTAGGTTTGATTGCGCATGACGATGATGAAGTCCATCATCAACATAGTAATACCAGCGGGATTGGCGGTGCGTATGATGCGGACAATGCTTCTGCATCAAGAGACCGCATTTCAGACACGATTAATCAAGTGGCTGAGCAAGTTGAGCGTCGTGAATCTGGTTTAAACAGTTTGAACCAGTCATTGGTTAGTCGCCCACAAACTAAAGTTCAATTAGACGATATTTTGGCTGTTGAACCTGTTGCGAATGCACGTGTTTCGTCGCCTTACGGCTATCGCTACATGGGCGGTCGTGAGTTTCATCCGGGTGTCGATTTAGCAGCACCTTATGGCTCATCCGTTTATGCAACGGGTACAGGCGTGGTTGTGTACTCAGGTTGGAAAAATGGCTATGGTAATTTCATTGAAATCGATCATGGTAATGGTTATTTAACCCGTTACGGTCACTCTTCACGTTTATTGGTGTCTGTTGGCCAACAGGTCAAAAAGAACCAAGAAATTGCGTTAGTCGGCTGTACTGGCCGTTGCACAGGTCCTCATGTTCATTATGAAGTCTTGTTGAATGGCAAACGCCAAAATCCAGCGACCTATTTGGCAATGGCGCCACGTCGTGGAGAATAATTAGCCTTTATTTGATAAAGTGCTGATCCGAAGAAGAGTCATTTGAGTAATCAGATGGCTCTTTTTCATTTTATGCGCTTTAATATTTTGTTCGGCTCATGATCTATAATGTGGCTCACCGAAAGGGCTAGCGCATCATTACTCGATGCATCGTATTTTTGGAAGTGGTTATTTATGTCTGAACACGAGTCACCGTCTATGTCTGCACAGATTCAGCCTGTATTACGCGAGCGTTTTTGGCAGCATTACTCTCTGGATGAGTTAACCCAACCTGAATGGGAGGCGTTATGCGATGGCTGTGGATTATGTTGTCTGGTGAAGCTGGAAGATGAGGATACTGGTGAAGTGGTCTATACCAGTGCGGCATGCCAGTTACTCGATACCCAAACTGCCCGTTGCAGTGATTATACCAACCGTCAAAGCATTGTTCCCGATTGCTTGCAACTCACGCCTGAGCGCGTTCCTCAGCTGAATTGGTTGCCGCCGAGTTGCGCGTATAAGCGATTGGATTTAGGGCAAGCATTGCCGCGCTGGCATCCGTTGATCACGGGAAATGCGAACAGTGTAAGGAAGGCGCGTAAGTCGGCGGCAGGACGATGTATTTCTGAGAAGGATATTAATGAGGCGGATATTGAAGAGTATGTGATCCGCTGGGTGCGTTGATGGAGGGCTTTCACGATTTCTTCGGTGCAATGCGCTTTGGTTTATCGCACCCTTGCTGCCTCTGATTGACTTAAATCTTTTTGAGCATAGCCTAACAAATCAATAGTTATAGATACTTCGCTCATTTATTTTCTCCTTATTCTAAAATTTAAATGTTAATTCGCATAGCCAATTAGATTTCAAACCAACTTCACCATAACAAGTTAAAGCTTCTTTTAAGTCTTTTATTGTTTCTTCTTTATCACTTTGAATATTAGAAGGAATAAACTCATTCATTAAATAGACATCAAGAAAAGCTATTTTATTTTCATCATCTTCTACATTATTTTTTTCACGTTTTATATCAGGAAAAAGATAATATTTCTCCCATTTAAACAAAAAGTATCTGTGCCTTGGCTGACCAATTCCAAGTGCCCGATTTCCAGTTCCCCCATATCTCAGATAACTTCCATTTTCCTTATCTACTGTCCATTGAGGCCCTCTACCTGCAAAAATTATTTCTAAATTCGTATAAATTCCTATTCTACCTTTACTTCTCTCATAATCCTGATCAAGATGATATTTTTCAACATCTTCAGGTGTAATCCACGCATTTACAAAAGTCATTTATAATTAGCAAACCATTTGAATTTTGAAAATATTAGACTTCCATAAGCAAGCCTAGGCTTTAAGTCGAAATGCACCAAACCGCTTACACACTTTTCCGCTCTATACAAACCTAAATCCACCGACTACCGAAGCATACGTCAGCGGCATCTGTTTGGCGATGGGTTTCCTTCGTCAATCCATCCTACAAATTTTTCGTTATGTCCTCACATCATGTGTGAGTCGTCCATATTGCACACAGGCCGCTTCATGCTCTTCATGACGTGGTTCGCGTTGTCCTGCATGAATCCATGCTTGTAACTCAGGCAATTGCTGAATCAGCTCGCAATAAGCCATCGCCATGTCGCTGAAAGGTAAACCATAACTAGCAATTCGCAAAACGACAGGTGCATAGAATGCATCGACGGCGGTGAATGTATTGCCCGCTAGGTAAGGGCCGTTAAACTCGCGTAAACCTTCATTCCATATTTCGTCGATGCGGGTAATGTCTTTTTGCAAGTC
>CAYJUB010000461.1:0-2567 GCA_964373145.1 uncultured Moraxellaceae bacterium | reverse complement strand
TTCTATTTCATGCCGTACTTCTTGCTAAAGAAGATCATATTCGAGCCTTAATACGTCATGGATGCAATGTGAACTACACAATTAATGAGACACTGTCCGCTCATTTCGTGTTGGCGGAAACCCCTTTGAGTTTGGCTCAACAGTGCGCGTTCCTTATGGATAACGAGAAATATGGTCCGGTCGTACAGCTTTTGATTGAGGCTGGGGCGTGTGAAACATAACTATTAACTCAAGGGTCAACGATCACTAGGGCTCTGCAGCCTGAGCTCAAACTAAAGACTATCTACATTTTTGCAAAAGTATAAAAATATCAAAAAACAAAAAAACTCGCACGAGGCGAGTTTTTTGTGATTAGAACAAAACTACATTTTTTCTTGTGTTTCTGACGCAGTACCCGTCACAACGTGACCTGCAGAAGAAACGTCTTTACCAACACCTTTGACAGTTTCGCAACCCGCTAACATGATTGTAGCGAAGGTAACTGCAGCGATAACTTTTAGCATTATATTTCTCCAAGAGTGACACTAAATGTGTAGTTCGAGACTATACCCATGTCCCCCAACTAAACAGTGACTCGACGTAGTGGCAACGTAAGGCTTTAGTAACGAAACATCAGGTATTTAGCTGTTTTTATGCGATTGGTTTACAGTTGGTAGGTGCAATGTAGGTTTTGCGATAAGGGTAGCGGTCATTAGGTACACGAATCATGCGTTCAATCGGATTGAGTTTGTCGTCGATTGCCTCTCCAATCGGAGTGCCAATATAAAGCCCATGAATCAAATAAATAGGTTTGATTTGCTTTTCTGGAGTGGGTTCTGGCGTCAACCATTCACGTCGCGCTGCACGTCGCCAATCGATTTCTCTCGGTAAATGATAGCCCCACGTTCCTCGTAAATGCTCTGGATGAAGCCAAGAGGTTAATGAATCTTTTGCATCATCTGCAACATGATCAGGATAAAACAAACGTCCTTTAAAGATAGCGACGCGTTTATCAATCGTTTTCTCACCGTGTTCAGGCAAATGAATACGATCAACATTAAATTGACGCTCCAACGTATGTTTAATCTTACGTCCAAAGGTATCGCGATCGTTTAATCCACGCCACTCAAAAGGTTGCAATGAACCTTCACCTAAATAAAATTTTAAACTCAATTCCCAATGTTCTATTTTCTGGGTCAATTTATTTTTAATAATAAAATCGACTTCACCAATGGTTCGTTTTTCATCTTTGAGTTGAATGTTTTTGGCGAGCAACTCGAAGTCATGCCAATTGTTAGAGTGATCATTCAGCCAAAAACTCAGTAATGCTTCAAAGCGAATGCCTAAACGTGAGCTAGAAAGTTTTGCAAGCGATTGATTTAGTTCAGTAGGATCTTCGTCTAAAGCACGTAAACGAGGAAGATAACGCAGAAAATGAGATTGCCAGAATTGATGATCGGGTAGTTCAATCGTTCGTTGCGGAATGAATTCTGTAGGCCATTGGCACAGTAACGGTGGACTAGCCAAGGCAAAAGCGAGGTCGCGGACTTCGGTCTGGCGGAAACTTAGCCACTCGAAACGTGACGGAGAGGGCTGTAAAACCGTCATATTTAGTACTCTATTGTAAAAACCTGCGTCTGCAATTCATCAGCTTACTCGCACAAGTTCGCAGCTTCAAGTACAATACTCGCGCTCGAAGATGAAGCGCTTTGATCCAGTGCTCATACGAGACTTGATATTACCCCTATCTTTGCCCAATTCTTGGAGAAAAACGATGAAGCAACCCGTCCGCGTTGCCATTACTGGCGCAGCTGGTCAAATCAGCTATTCATTACTGTTCCGTATCGCTGCTGGTGATATGTTGGGCAAAGACCAACCGATTATTCTACAACTGCTTGAAATCACCCCAGCGCTTGAAGCCCTTAAAGGCGTAGCGATGGAATTAGATGATTGTGCATTCCCATTGTTGGCTGGCATCGTTCAAACTGATAATCCAAATGTTGCATTCAAAGATGCAGACTATGCATTGCTCGTTGGCGCACGTCCACGTGGTCCAGGTATGGAACGTAAAGATTTGCTCGAAGCAAACGCTGCGATCTTCTCTGTACAAGGCAAAGCAATCAACGACAACGCGAACCCGAACATCAAAGTTTTGGTTGTTGGTAACCCAGCAAACACCAACTCATTGATCGCTCAGCGTAACGCGCCAAACATCAACCCACGTCAATTCACTGCAATGACACGTTTGGATCACAACCGTGCAATGGCACAGTTGGCAGGTCAAACTGGCACAACAGTAAACGACGTGAAAAAAATGACCATCTGGGGCAACCACTCAGCGACTCAATATCCAGACATTTCACAAGCGACTGTGAAAGGCGCGGCTGCTGAAGGACTGGTTGAGCGTGCATGGTACGAAGGGACATTCATTCCTGTTGTTCAACAACGTGGCGCAGCAATCATCAAAGCACGTGGCGCATCTTCTGCTGCTTCTGCTGCAAACGCGGCAATCGATCACATGCGTACTTGGGCACTCGGCACTGAAGAAGGTGATTTGGTATCTATGGGTGTATACAGCGATGGTTCAT
>CAYJUB010000460.1:0-2568 GCA_964373145.1 uncultured Moraxellaceae bacterium | reverse complement strand
CATCAAATTCTGAAAAATCAAAATCATCACTAGTCGCTTTAGCAGAAACCTCAATCGTGGTTTCTTTTGCTGCAACAGGAGATGGTTCGAGGTTGATATCGTCCAAAGAAAATTCAGTTTCGCTTGGGGTAATGTCGGCGGTTTTACTGAAAGGCTCACTTTCCACATCAGAGACTTGCTCATCTACAATCAGCGATTTTTCTGAAGTAAAAACAAGGCTATCTGCTGAATAGTCAGGCGCGGTCGTTGGAGCTTCTGGCTCGGCAACGACAATTGCCGCTTTTTTTGCATCATATTCAATTAAATCACTGTCTTCTGCAACCACCGGGCGAACAAGTTGATCGTGTAACTCTTCAGCTTGAATGAGTGCTAGTGGATCATCTAATTCCTTGAGCTGTTCAAATAGCGCATCAAATTCTTCATGATTATTTTGTTTTAGATAAATTGCGAGCAATTCCAACATTAAATCACTGCGCGCAGGATCTTTTTGTAGACCTTTATTCAGTATGCCAACCGCTTGTGGAAAGCGCTGCTGATTGATCAGTTGCTTCGCTTCAACTAAGGCGTCAATGACCTCAACTGGTTTTTCAACAGGGGCTACTTCTTTGATTGGCTCAACGACATCCCGAATGACTTCTTTAGCGACAGGCGCGACTTTAACTTCAGGTGTAGCCTGTTTGACTTCTGGTGTAGTAACTTTTGCAGTAGGTGCTGGTGTTGGTACATTTTTTCCAAGATTCTTGGCTTTTTTGGGATCAATCCATTTTTTTGGTAAAAGTGTCACACCCACGAGAATACCAATAACAAGCAATCCCCAAACCCAACCAGGAACCCCAGAACTGGCTTCATCAGCAGCATAAACAGCTTGCGATGCAAGTAATCCGAATGTGCTGATCGCACTGCTGTATGCAATACGGCTGATTTTCCGCAGCGTGCTATTTTCTTGAGTTGAAACGATTAGTTTTTTTGCATTCATGATTTTGGCGTCCTATTTGCGTTTTGTTGTGCTGCATCCTTACGGTTCTTGAGTCGTTGCATTAATTCAGCAAGTCTAGCATTTCGCACAGCGAGTTTTTGATCATTTATTTTAATTTTTGCTTCGAGTTCGCTGACTTGCTGACCTAATGTCATATTTCTTTGGCGCGCAGAGGAGACTTCTAGGTTTAATTGTGTGAGTTTACGCGCATTATCTTCACTTTGCTTGTCACTTGCGCTGCCCTGAGCTGTACCTTCTGTTGTTGGTGCAACTAAAGTCATTTTTGCATCGGGTAAATGACCTCGGCGGACATAGGGTATTTTTGCAGTTTTTGCTTGCTGAGTCGGAGTACGCAGAATTGGTGTTTTATTGCTTTCGACATTATCATTTTCGACGACAGCCGCCTGAGGATCTGTTTTCGGGACTTCTTGTGTATCTTGCTGATTTGGCAAGATGATAGTTGCGCCACTTTTAATATGGTTCGGATTGCCGTGAATAAATGCAGATTTATTCAGTTGTTGAATCGAACGCATAATGACCGTCACAGGCTGGTTCGTCTCTTTTTGGATTCGCGTTGCGATTGCCCAGAGAGTATCTTTTCGCTTGACTTTATACGTGGTTTTTTCAGCATCTGCCACTGGTTCAGGAGCGGGGATCGGAGCTGGTTTCTTTGGAGTCGTTGCTGCCACAGGAGCCGGAGCTGGCTCAACCGCAAGCGCTTGAGGGGGCGGACTTTGCGGCAATGGGGTAGTTTCCACTGGAGGCATCGACATCGGCGGTGGCGTATTAGCGCTTGGGATCAATGGCGTTTCTTGTCGTGTAGGCACCGGCTCTTTTGCTAAGGGTGTTTCGGCGATACGAGCGATTGGCTCGGACATCGGAGGTGGCGCTGAGCGACTAGGAATCAGTGGAATCGTTCGACTGGTCACACTGGATGTGACTTTGAAAATATTTGGATTGGCCGGTTGCACGACAGCTGGAGCGGGCGTCGACGTGGTTTCAGCCAGTTGGATCTGCTGAACAGGTAAATTGAGCGTTTCTGGTTGAATGCGAGTCAGTGGTGGATCAACCAGCGCAGTGACTTGTTGTAAGCGGACGTTGTTGCCGAAGCTGATGTGAACAACAAATTCAATATAGGGATCATTCAGTGGGCGATCGCTGGTAATCGTAATGATGCCACGCTCAGGAGAGGTAATGACGGTATTAAAGTTTAGGTCATTCGCCTGTCGTCGTTTATTAATGCCCAGTTGAATGAACTGGCTATCACTTGCCAAGGATGCCTTAATCGTTGCTGGATCAACACCTGCTATATCGGTAATGATGATTTGAGCACGAAAAGGCTCGCCCAGCGCGGACTTTACTTGCAGGGGTTGTACCGATAATGCAAGCGCTTGTTCAGCACAGAAAATATTGCTCAAGAGGAATGCAGATAAAAAAACATTCTTTTTAAAATGCTTTGAGTTTTTTTGAGTCATTTCGCGAGTATTTGAAGTTGGATTGCTCGCTGTGTGTGTAAAAAGCGTTGATCTTGTGCCATTTACCGACACTGCGTTTTTTTGTGATGCCATACCAACAATCCTGTTGCGCTTTAA
>CAYJUB010000459.1:0-2584 GCA_964373145.1 uncultured Moraxellaceae bacterium | reverse complement strand
GGCAAAAGTCTATTATCAAAAACCGCTTAAAGACCTCACTATTGCTCAAATGGCGATGATTGCTGGGTTACCCAAAGCACCCAGCAAATACAACCCCATCAATGATCCAGATCGTGCGCTTGAACGTCGTAATTGGATTATTGGTCGCATGCTGCAACTCGGCTTCATTACCCAAGCGCAATATCAAAAAAATATTAATGCCGCATTAGATTTAAATTTTAGCTACAACACGAATCGCTTAGATATCAGCATGCCTTACATTTCAGAAATGGTTCGTGATGCAATGGTTCGTGAATTTGGTGAAACGGTATTAGATTCAGGCTATCGCGTGTACACAACCATTCCTTCAGATCGCCAACAAATGGCTGTAGACGCCGTCCAAAAAGGGCTTGAAGCATATGACTTAAGGCATGGTTGGCGTGGTGCTGAATCCAACTCCAAACCCTTATCAAACTTTTATGTCATTAATAATTTATGGCCTGCAGAAGTGACCAAAGTTTCTGAGCGCAGTTTTGATGCCATACTTGGTAATGGTTTAACCGTGACCGTACCGTGGAGCGGAATGTCTTGGGCACGACGTTATCGCAATACCAATGCTGTGGGCGGTGCACCACAAAACGCTTCTGAAATTGTGCAAGTCAAAGATATTATTCGTTTGCGCCCTGATGTAAACGAATTTCAAATTCGTGCAGTGATGAATGAAAAAAACAAAAAAACAAAAAATAACGCTGATCAAACTCAAAAAAACGCTGTAGAGACTACTAAAGATAAAGCCAATCCAGCAGTAGAGGCATCAGATTCTACGAAAACCGAAAAACCTGCTGCTACAAAACTAAAATGGGCAAATATTCATTGGGCATTGGCTCAAATTCCTGCTGCAGAAGCACAACTGATCTCGCTAGACCCGAACGATGGCGCAATTCAGGCAGTGGTTGGCGGTTATGATTTTGCCAGAAGTAATTTTAATCGCAGTACCCAAGGTTGGCGTCAACCAGGATCAAACATTAAGCCTTTCATCTATTCGTTAGCGCTTGAGCGGGGTTTTACGCCGTACAGCATTATTAACGACTCCCCGCTTCAAATAGGCAAATGGCGTCCGCAAAACTCCGACAGTCGCTTCATGGGACCGATTACGCTGCGCCGTGCGCTTTATTTATCTAGAAATCTAGTGTCTATTCGCTTACTCCAAGCGGTTGGGATTAACCGAGCGGTTGACCATTTGTCACATTTTGGCTTTGTGGAAGCACAATTGCCGAAAAATTTGGCATTGGCGCTAGGTGCGGCACAAGTACTCCCTATTCAGCTTGCAACGGGTTATGCCACATTTGCCAATGGTGGATATCGTATCCAGCCCTATTTCATTGAACGGGTTGAGAATTACAGAGGTGAGGTTTTATTTACCGCTAACCCTAGCCGTATATGTCGTGAATGTGAGGTTCCAGCCAAACAAATCGCGGAAGAAGACGCAAATGACGAGCAACCGACCCTCGTTAAAGCGAACGTAGATGGCAGTATTAGTAGCATCACGCCGACAGATGCACCAGCACCAGCAACGCTGCCTACTGATTATCGCAAAGCAGAACGAATACTCAGTGAAAAAACTGCATTTGATATGGCGAATATCTTGCGAGATGTGATTCAACACGGCACAGGTTATGCGGCCATGAAACTCGGACGCAATGATATTGGTGGTAAAACAGGAACAACCAATGATGCAAAAGACGCTTGGTTTTCAGGCTTTAGCCCTAACTTAGTGGCGGTTGCTTGGGTTGGCTTCGATCAACCTCGTTCTTTAGGCCGGAGGGAGTTTGGTGGCGTTGCTGCACTTCCAATCTGGAGTGATTACATGGGCAAAGCACTTGCCGATACGCCCGACAATTGGATACAGCCAAGCAACAACAAACAGGACCCTTCAGCAAAGAAGCCTAAAAAAGCGAAACCTAAGCAAACGACAGAGAGCACTGCTGGCCCTGAAACCAAGTCCACAAAAGAAGACAATATCGAAATGACAATCTCGAAAAAATCGGTATCTCCTTCACCAAGCACACCACTCGAATCCCCGTTCTAAGGGGCTATTCAACATTAATGAGTATTATGAATCTAAACGAAAGCTTACTTTTATAATACTCATTAACAGTTTACATCCCCAAGAGAAACAATCCATCTGAGAGTTATAGAATGCATAGAATAGACGCTATGCATTTCTCTCTGATGCTTAAAACCCTCAACGATCACCCATAAAAAAGGAGGCCTAAGCCTCCTTTTTTATTAACCCATGAAAACCAATCGTTTAGATTTGCTCTTCATTCAATGCTTGGCTGAATGCCTGATCCACTTCAGAGAAGTCTGTTGCCAGTGTTGATAACTCAACTTCAGCTTCAGCAGCTTCTTGCTGACGACGTGCCAAGTGGTATGCCAAACCAGTACCCGCTGGAATCAAACGTCCAACCACAACGTTTTCTTTCAGGCCGCGCAATTGATCTTCTTTACCAGTCACAGCTGCTTCAGTCCGAACGCGCGTTGTTTCTTGGAACGACGCCGCAGAGATGAACGAGTCAGTCGACAACGATGCTTTCGTACTACC
>CAYJUB010000458.1:0-2587 GCA_964373145.1 uncultured Moraxellaceae bacterium | reverse complement strand
AGGCTTGCATGTGAAAACTGTAAGCTTTTTTTAATTTGCTGGCTTTATTGTATGTGATTCAAACTTAGCAAGGTCGCAATAAGCCCAAGCGGATTGCGACAGCCGAAATAAAATCCATGAACGGCTTATGAAACCCCAAACAATCCCACAAATAAATTGTGTTTGTATATCATATGCAAAAGTCGCAATGCCCTTTGGTTATTGCAACCTACGCCGGGCTATTTTTATAATTTCATTGTTAGGTCATAGACTCGACCATCATTTCTTCGACATCCGCCTATAGCAGTTCGTGAAATGCTATTTGCAATCATTTCGCATTTAATAAACCGACCATTTTTCGCATTCAAATATATTTGACCTACACCACTTGCGGAGCTGGTTACCCCACTAAATTTGTTTGCAGAGCTAGAATATTGTGAGGCACTGCCCCCATCTTTTACGCCCAACCACTCACCTTGATAAAAATCTCGATCAACTGTTATAGAGGCTTCACCAGACGAAGAACCTTTTTCACCTGTGAACGTACCAACCCACTTAGAGCCATTCTTTTTATCATATAGAGTCATTACTCCAACTTTTTTTTGCGGCATTTGTACTTGGCATCCAGTGAGAAATACACAGAAAAAACAAACGATTTTTATAGTTTTTTTCATACAAGCACATCCCATAACTTTTTAAAGTGTGATTTAATATACTATTGATTGCTAGATAATTTATCATATGTATGTTGGAGTTTTATCCAAGCAACTGGATTGTATTCATAAAACATACTGCTTTTGCAATCATTTATAAAATCAACGCCTCCAACTTCTCCCGATAAACATCAGGAATTCGATCCGACTTCTGCGTTTTAAAATCAAAATAAACCTGAACGGCTTTGCCTTTAGCAACCAAAACATCATTCTGCCAAGCTTCTTGAATCACGACAAATGATGAGTTGCCGACTTTTTCTATGCCCGTTTTCACCACAACTTCGTGCCCATAATGGGTTTGGGCGACAAAATCGATTTCGATACGAGCAAGGATCAATGTGAGCTGTTTAATATCTAAATCAGGTGTAAAAATCTGAAAAATTGGCGCACGTCCTGCCTCAAACCACCCAGCGATGACGGTATTATTAATATGACCAAACGCGTCAGTTTCATAGAAGCGGGGAGTGATTGATAGACTAAACATGGCTCATCCTATTCATTTTTGAACGATTTAAAACATCATGATTAGAAGTTAACACGTTCAAGTTTTAGGTTCATAAATTACATTAACCTGATCAGTCGTATATTTTTGTCGAATTTGCTTAACTTTTTACGATCGTATTACATCATCAGCATGATAAGGCGCTGCTTCCTGCTATCATTCACCCCTAGATTTTCTCGAATTACGTAGACTATGCACCCTTTATTCGCTTCCCTAAAAGATGGTTCGCTCAAACTCGGTTTAACGCTGAGCGATGAGACACTCAATAAACTACTTAAATACCAAGACAACTTAACGCTTTGGAATAAAGCTTATAATTTGACGGCGATTCGTGATCCAAAGGAAATGTTGGTCAAACATTTGCTCGATAGTTTGAGTGTGATTCCACATTTGCCAGAAGGGCGTTTGCTGGATGTGGGGACAGGTGGTGGATTGCCGGGCTTTGTGATTGCGATTGTGCAACCTGAACGTCAATGCGTACTGCTCGACAGTAATGGTAAGAAAATTCGTTTCTTACGCCAAATGACTGCTGACATGAAAATGCCAAATGTTCTGCCCGTTCAAGCACGTATTGAAGAGCCGCAGACGTTAATTGATTTGGGTGTTTTTGATGTGGTAACAAGTCGTGCATTTGCATCGTTAAGTGATTTTGTGCGTGATTGCGTGGTTTATTTAAAGCCGAACGCAGTGCTTGCCGCCATGAAAGGCCTAGTGCCAAGTGATGAGATGGCGGTTCTCGATTCATGGGAACAAAAAACACTTGAGCTATCAGTGCCTTCATTAAATGAGCAGAGACATTTGATATTGCTCACAAAAAAATTATCTACCTAAATGTGCTAAGAAACCGCGAAGTTCATTTAAGATAACCCTACTTTTTACGTGTATTTGGAAATAAAACAGCGATGACCGACATCAAAACGTCAGCCAAGCCCACTGCGACTGCAACCAAACGACCAGAAATTTGGGCAATTGCCAACCAGAAAGGCGGAGTTGGAAAAACCACGACCGCCGTCAATTTAGCGGCGTCTTTAGGCGTCCTCAAGAAAAAAGTATTACTCATCGATTTAGACCCCCAAGGCAATGCCACAATGGGTTCAGGTTTGCAAAAAACTGAATTGCCATATAGTGCGACCGATATTCTATTGGGGACGACGCCGATTGAAGCCGTGATTCAACCGACACAAGTGGGTTATCGCTTGATTGGTGCTAATCGAGATTTGGCGGGTGTTGAGTTATCTTTGATTGAAGTGCCGCGTCGTGAGTATGTTTTAAAAGAAGCCTTGGCAAAAATTGGACATGAGTACGATTATATTTTAATAGACTGTGCACCAAGTCTCAATTTGTTAACTATCAATGCATTATCTGCTGCAACGGGGGTGATTATTCCCAGATC
>CAYJUB010000457.1:0-2588 GCA_964373145.1 uncultured Moraxellaceae bacterium | reverse complement strand
ACAGAACCGCCCGGAGAGTTGATATACAAATGGATATCTTTGTCTGGGTTCTCTGCTTCTAGGAAGAGCAACTGAGCGACGACTAGGTTCGCCATGTGATCTTCGACTTCACCCGTCAAAAAGATGACGCGTTCACGCAATAAGCGCGAAAAAATATCAAAAGAGCGTTCACCGCGTGCGGACTGTTCGACGACCATCGGGACTAAAGCATTTTGCAAGTCAATCACCTTTTTCTTCCTTTTGACTGGGCTCATCAGAGGAGCTAGTGGATAGTGTAGCTAATCTCTAAATATGGGGGATAAAGTATGAAATTGCAAAGGGCATCTGTACGATTTATGGGTAAAAAAAGACGCATTTCGCGTCTTTTTTTACTCGTTCGCATAGAAAGGATTATTTTCTAAGCGAAAAGTTTTGAGATTAGCCTTGTTGCTGTTGATTACGCTTCAAAAGCTCTTGGTAATCGACAGTGACTTCAGTGACTTTTGCGCCAGCAAGGATATGATCAACCACTTGATCTTCGAGCACTACCGCTTCAACTTGAGCACGTTGTTGCTTGTCGTTGGTGTAGTATTCGATGACTTCAGTAGGATCTTCATAAGATTCTGCTGATTCAATGATCATCGCTTTTACGCGATCTTGATCCACTTGTAGGTTTGCGTCAGCAATGACTTTGCTGATCAATACGCCAAGCTTGACTGAACGTTCTGATTTATCTTGGAATAACTCATCAGGCAGCATTTTTTCATCAAATTGCTGTGCGCCGCCAAACTGTTGGGCAAATTGCTGCAACATCATTTTGCGTTGACGGGTGATTTCTTCTGCAACCATTGCTTTCGGAACTTCGATTTCGTTCGCTGCCAACACTGCATCAAACGCTTGTTGTTTCAGTTGGTTGCGCAAGCTGCTTTTGACTTCGCGTTCCATGTTTTTACGCACGTCCGCTTTTAGTTTGTCGATGCCGCCTTCTGCTGGTGCAAGGTCAATACCGAACAATTGCAGGAATTGTGCGTCGATTTCTGGCAGTTCAGCTTTTTCAACGAGTGATACGTTGATTTTGAACTGCGCCAGTTTACCAGCGAGGTTTTCAGCTTGATAATCAGCTGGGAAGGTCACGTCGATGACTTTTTCTTCGCCCGCTTTCATGCCGACGATGCCGTCTTCAAAACCAGGGATCATTTTGTTTGAACCAAGGATCAGTTTGAAGCCTGTTGATGCACCGCCATCAAACAACGCGCCATCAATGCTGCCTTCGAAGTCGAAAGTCACTTGATCGCCGTTTGCTGCTTTGCCTTTTTTAGTAGCAAAAACTTGACGTTGTTTACGCAGATTGTCAATCATGGTGTCAACGTCAGCATCACCGACTGAGCTGATTTGACGTTCAACGGTCAAACCATCAAAGCTGTTGACTGTCACTTCTGGATACACTTCAACCAATGCTTTGTAAACCAGACCTTCATCATTCACATCGACTGATTCGATATTTGGCATACCGACAGCGTTGATTTTTTCTTGTTCAAGCGCTTCAAATACGGTGTCGCGAACCAAGTCATTGATCACATCTTGTTGAATAGATTGACCGTATTCCGCGTGGATACGTGATAGTGGCACTTTGCCTGGACGGAAACCGTTGATTTTTGCAGTTTTAGCAACACGCTTCAGGCGTGCATCAAATTGGGTTTTAAGGCGTTGTGCTGGAACGGTGATGTTCAGGCGGCGTTCTAGCCCAGAGACCACTTCAGTCGTAATTTGCATGGTTTTCTCGATCCTAGAAATATGATTGTAGAGAATGAGGTTGAATTCATCCCAGCGCGCTTACTGACAGAGTAAGTCACAAGGCATGAAAAATTAGTGCAGAAGTATAAGCGATATTGTCGAGGGATTCAAAAGGAATGCGATAGATGCACTGACTTTTCGATGGAAAAGTCAGTGCATCAGGATGACAATGTGAGCTTGATTTAGTTGTTGCTTGGTGTGCATTCAGCCCAGTGAGGGTGGCGCTGGCAACGCAAATATTTACGGAAAGCAGCGATATCTCGGTCAACATACTGTTGTTGTAGTTTAGCCAGCGCGCGAGACGCTTGCGAGAAGCTATCATGACCATAAAGAATGCGTATTTTGCCGAAGACTTCGCCTGCTTGAATGGGTTGGTTATTGAGTGCTAATGCAGTGGCATAGAGTGCGAGGTTCTGTGCTTGAGGAAAGCGATATGCCACTTCACCCGCCCAATTCAGTTGAGCTGTGGTCATGTTTGGCACAGGATTAATCGATTGCAAGCGCAAGTAGTCACGGAGTTGAGTCAATACGACGATGTTGTGTTTGCTTTCGTATGTGCGAACCAGTGTCTTATTCGCTGCAGGCACACTGGGGCGGAATGTTCGATAATCTTTATTTAAGGTATTGTATTCACAGCCGATCAACGCCATAAATAGCCCGCAAATTACCAGAAAACTGGCAAAAGCAGCCTGAGGCAACTCCCAAGATAGCTTCGGAACGCGAGATAACTGCTTGGCTAAATTGAGGTTGGCAACGTAATTCGGAGCGGTCGATAACTCGCCATAGACCATGCCAATCAGTAAACCGACTGGCAG
>CAYJUB010000456.1:0-2606 GCA_964373145.1 uncultured Moraxellaceae bacterium | reverse complement strand
AACGACGTCCGTTTACAATGTAAACGAGCACTGATTCACGAAACTGATACATCGCCACCACGTCAAAACCGTAAAACAATGCTGTTTTGTTACATTCCCTCCTTAATAACGCCTTTATAAAAGCACATTGTTTAGATCATGATCAAAATTCTCATGAACGATAACGATGTCAAAAAAAAATCATGTGAATACTCAATGATGCTAAATAAAGTTACCCACAAACTTAAACTTAGCTAAAGGATTGTTCTGCGTTGGTTTGGTGAATTTTATCCACAGGCACACCTTGTTTTTACGCCTATATTCATCGATGAACGGCACTTGCAGTCAGACAAAAAAAACCGTATCTTGTGCCTCTAGCAAACACCTAACACTATAAGTTGTGTTTTGAGCAAATTTAAAGCACACCAGGTTGGCATGATCTTCGCTACGATATTCCCGGAATAGAAATACCGATTTTGCGCCGCCAAAAGCGACGACTGTCGCACATTATTGAACAGATTTTTGATTACAGCCCTATTTTTGAAATGATTGAATTGAAATTCTGCAAGGAGCTCAAATGAACATTGCCACCAACCCTGTAACGACGCCGGATACTTCGGCAACTACTCCTGGGCAACTGCGCGTGATTAAACGTGGCGGCACAGTCGCCGTGTTTGATGCAGAAAAGATCAGCGTTGCGATTACCAAGGCGTTCCTTGCGGTTGAAGGCAAAGAAGCGTCTGGCTCAAGTCGTATCTTTGATCGCGTCCAACAACTCACCGACATGGTCATGGGCACATTTAAACGCCGGTTGCCTTCTGGTGGCACCGTGCATATCGAAGAAATCCAAGATCAGGTTGAACTGGCACTGATGCGTACTGGCGAACATAAAGTCGCGCGCGACTATGTGATTTATCGCGACCAACGTTCTAAACTTCGTGAAGGCTCAGCTTCTAAAGCACATCCAACCTTAAATGTGATTGATGCGAATGGTCAACGCAAACCGCTGGATCTCGGTTTACTTGAACGCACGATGCAATTTGCGGCACAAGGTTTAGAAGGCATTGACGTACAAGACGTCATTAATGAAACCCTGAAAAACCTGTATGACGGCGTTCGTGAAGAAGATGTTGCGACCACCATGATTTTGGCAACGCGTACCCGCATTGAATCAGAACCCAACTATACCTACGTCACTGCACGTCTGTTGCTTGAAGACTTATTAAAAGAAGGCTTAACCTTCCTCGGTCTGCCACTGGATACGACTGAAGGCGACGCACTCGAGACTTACCTCAAACGTGCGGTTGAGTTGGAACTGGTTCATCCAGAACTGCTGACGTATAACCTTGATGTATTAAAAGCAGCGATCAAACCAGAACGTGGCGCACAGTTCACTTACCTCGGTTTGCAAACTCTGTACGACCGTTACTTCTTGCATAGCAATGACGTGCGTTTTGAATTGCCACAATTGTTCTTTATGCGTGTGTCGATGGGCTTGGCAGTTCAAGAAGCAAACCGCGAAGAACGCGCGATTGAGTTCTATAACTTGCTGTCTAGCTTTGATTACATGGCTTCGACGCCTACCCTGTTTAATGCTGGCACATTGCGTCCGCAATTGTCATCTTGCTATCTGACCACTGTGCCAGATGATTTGCATGGCATTTATGGTGCGATTCAAGACAACGCGATGCTCTCAAAATGGGCAGGCGGCTTAGGTAATGACTGGACGCCAGTACGTTCATTGAATGCTTATATTAAAGGCACCAACGGTAAATCACAGGGTGTTGTGCCATTCCTCAAAGTGGCGAACGACACGGCTGTTGCGGTCAACCAAGGCGGCAAACGTAAAGGCGCAGTGTGTGCGTACCTTGAAACTTGGCACTTAGACATCGAAGAGTTCCTTGATCTGCGTAAAAACACCGGTGATGACCGTCGCCGTACGCCAGACATGAACACTGCAAACTGGGTTCCTGACCTATTTATGCAACGCGTAATCGAAGATGGTGATTGGACATTGTTCTCTCCATCAAACGTACCTGATTTGCATGATTTGACTGGCGTTGCATTTGCAAAACGCTATGCTGAATACGAACAAATGACTCAAGAAGGCACGATCAAGCCATTCAAAAAAATCAAAGCACAAGATCTATGGCGCAAAATGCTGTCGATGTTGTTTGAAACAGGTCATCCTTGGATCACCTTCAAAGACGTGTGTAACTTGCGTTCGCCGCAACAACACGTTGGCGTGGTTCACTCATCAAATCTGTGTACTGAAATTACCCTCAATACCAGCGCGGATGAAATCGCGGTGTGTAACTTGGGTTCGATCAACCTTGTACAACACATCACTGACGGCAAACTCGACAGCGACAAGCTGAAACAAACGGTTAAAACTGCGATTCGTATGCTCGACAACGTGATCGACATTAACTACTACGCGGTGCCACAAGCAAAGAACTCGAACCTGAAACATCGTCCAATCGGTATGGGCATCATGGGCTTCCAAGATGCGCTGTATGAATTGGGCTTGGCTTACGGTTCGAACGAAGCGATTCAGTTTGCTGATACCTCGATGGAAGTGATTAGCTACTACGCGATCAGCACATCAAGCGATTTGGCAGTTGAAC
>CAYJUB010000455.1:0-2609 GCA_964373145.1 uncultured Moraxellaceae bacterium | reverse complement strand
TTACTTTGGGCTAGGTGTACCTCAAGATTATGCGCAAGCCATTAATTGGTATCGCAAAGCAGCCGACCAAGGTTTTGATCAAGCTCAATCTCTATTAGGATTGATGTACGCTAATGGCAGTGGCGTCACTAAAGATTACTCACAAGCAGTAATTTGGCTTCGAAAAGCAGCAGAACAAGGGCATATGGACTCTCAAGGAGCATTAGGTCATCTGTATTTCACTGGGCAAGGTATCCCACAAGATTACACTCAAGCCATGAGTTGGTTTCGCAAGGCCGCTGAACAAGGCAGTGCTAAAGCGCAATCCGCGTTGGGGGCGATGTATTCTAATGGGCAAGGTGTCACTAAAGACTTCTCTCAATCAGCTAATTGGCTTCGTAAAGCTGCAGAACAAGGAAATACTGATGCCCAACTCAATTTAGGAGTTATGTACAACAACGGGCAAGGTGTTTCACAAGATTACGCACAAGCTGTAAATTGGTATCGTAAATCAGCAGAACAAGGAAATGTACTCGCTCAGAGTAATTTAGGATTAATGTATTCTTTAGGACAAGGTGTTCAAATAAATAACCCAGCTGCTTTCATTTTATGGAGCTTGTCTGCTAAAAATAATCCAACAGAACAACTTATTCCAACAGAACAAATTATAAAGTCAAGAAACATAGCCGCAACAAAGATTTCTTCTAGTGAGTATTCGAATGCGAAAGAATTTATTGCCCAATGGAAGGTCGGGACGCCGTTTCCTTTCTAAAGGAAACCTATCTCATTTCAACTCTGTAAAAGTTTAGAAAATAATTGGAGTTTTTAGTGAAAAATTTGATTTGCCTTCTGGCAGTGTTGAGTTCGTTTTTTATAGCGGCATGTGCCACTACTGCAAATTATGAAAAAGGTCTTGCTAACTGGTATGGCCACGATGAGTCCTTATTAATTTCTCGCTGGGGACCACCTGATAGCACCTATAATTTACCAAACGGCGGCAAGGTGTTAACTTGGATTCGTAGTAAAACCATACAATCTGGAGGGTATTCTGTACGTACTCCAGTAACAACTTTAAGGAATGGATACATCTCAGGGGATGTGAACGCTTCTTACTCAGGCTCGTCTACAACTTATGTAAACTCAACTACCCCAACATACAATATCGAAATGTCTTGTACTACTCGATTTACCATAATAAATGACATAGTTGCATCATGGACTTGGGAAGGCAATAACTGTAAAGCACGAAATCCAAACTAGAATAAAATACATCTCTATTAGATGTACATCACAGTGCAAAAACACTTGTTACTAGAGTAGTTTTAAGTACTTAATATATCTTGTTTTGTCACTAAAACAAGAATGTCAATTACATGGTTCTGCTGCATAAAGTGGAGTTTTAAGCTGACTATCATGGCGCTGTTTTGGTATTCATGTTTTACATACACGTTTGGCTTAATTTAAAAAGGGGAATGACAATGTGTATTAACTTTGAAATACCCAAACAGTTGGGTTTGAACATCATTGATAAGCAGATGATAGAGTTGATGGAAAAACAGTTAGAACTGCCTGTAGAAGTACCAGCAACAGAAGAGCCAAAACAAACACCTCTAAAAGCAGAAGAAAAGCTGGAAGACTGGATGACCAAAAACAATCCAAAACTTAAAAAAGAATCCAAAAGAGTAGGAAACATGCTTAAACAGTTAGTTGTAGCTACAAGCATTTTGGTGAGTGGCAGTGTATTTGCAGAAGTTAAAAGCAATTGGATGGAAGTAGCTCGAAGTTCTAAAGTTACTAAATTAATAGACCCAAATAGAATGAAAATTATTGATGGGAACAATCAAATTGTAGAGTTATGGATTAAGTCAAAATATTTAGCTGTTAAGAAGGATACAGTTTTTAGAATTGGTGATTACACACTGTCTAAAGAACAATTTGATTGTGTAAATTTGAAAAATAGAACCCAAACAATAACTTTATATCGAGGTAATCAATCAGCAGGGACAGAAAATACGCCGAATGATCCGTGGGAAGACAACCCACCTGACAGTGTTGGTGAAGAGCTAATTACGTCTGTGTGTGGTCATTTTTTTCCAATGACAAAAGAATGATCCCACCCTGATAAACCACCAAGTAAGCTATGCTTGCTTCTTGTTATTGTCGTCATACTACGCACTATTCAATACTTATAAGCATGAGCTAACTGTCCAATGGTCTGTAGACTATTGGATCATTGCTTCAATATTCGTGTTCTTTTTTTGACTCCTCATGGTGTAAATTTATTATGAATTGTTGTGCTATTTAGCCTGTAAATTTGTACCGACTTTTATTTGAAAGAGTCCGACTTGTTAATCTTTCTAATTAAAAAAATGAGTTCTGTCTACCATAAGAAATAAACTTGCTAAAGCAGATCCTTGCTTTTCTGCTTTTTTCATCAACTTCACGGCTTCAATATTATCTTTTTTTACACCAACTCCATCGGAATACAATAGACCCATTTCATACTGTGCGAGCTCATTCCCTTGTTCCGCTGCTTTAAGCATCCATTTAGCTGATTCAGCATTATCTTGTGTTACTCCTTCGCCATCTCTATACATTTTACTTATTTGGTATTGTGCAGTTACATGACC
>CAYJUB010000454.1:0-2616 GCA_964373145.1 uncultured Moraxellaceae bacterium | reverse complement strand
CCCACTCATCTCTCCCAGGGGGGAGAGATAAACTTCTTCTTTTGTAAAGCCGACAGAGGTCAGGAAGTTTACCGTTTCATTCGCATTAACCTCCATAGAGGCATACAAAGTCTTCAAATCATCATTGGCTGCAGAAAAGCTAATTGGCCAAACTGCCACATTTGCAGGAACCTCACGCTCAGCCAATCCCTTCACCGAAACAACACGCTCATGCTCCTTAAATCGGATCGCACTGACTCCCAAAATCCAACCCGAAATAATCATTCCAACGCAGATGAATGCGCCGAGGATTAAAGATGATTTCTGTTCATGGGTCATGTTCAGCTCCTAATTCTGATTATTGTTATGTGACAACAAGAGTAGCATATAAGATTGCTAATATTTACTCAGATGATGCGTGCCGATCAAGACTGACAATGATTTTTTAATTTCTACTTAATTTCAATAAAAAAACGGGCATCATTCAGCCCGTTTTTCTTTCACACATTCAAATGAAAATCACTCATCCGTCATGCTGCACTCATAATGACTTGGATCAAATTGACAACGAATTTTCTTCAGAAAACCCATCATCCGTTTGTCGTAATAACCTTCTTTTGCCATCGCAATACGTGATTCACGCATGAGTTTGGTATAACCGGGTTTATCCGAAGCAGGGACTTCCATCCAGTATTTGGCATCAATCGACTGTTCAGTCTCATCAATAAACGGATAAACACGTGGCGTTTGCATTGCAGAGAACTCACGCATCAACTGACCCACACCTTCAGGGAACTTACCACGATGCATCATCATCACACCAGTGACTTGCAACACAGGGAAACGAATGATCGCGCCTTTGACTTTACCATCGGAACCCGTCATGCCTTTATATAACTCAAGCGGTTTAAAGATCAAAGCAGGACCGGCCATAATCTCGACTTGGCCATTATTGAACTTACCAGACAATGTCGTGAAATCAACTGAAACGGGTTGTGCACCAATTTGTTGCACCATTCGGGCTTGAGATTTATCAAAGTCCAGAACAGCGATTTTCTTGCCAGCGGCTTTGGCTAAGCTATTAATCTTACGATCATTCACCATGATGTAAGCTGCGCCGACTGGAATAATCGAAACGATTTCATAGTCTTTATTGACCATGTAGTTTGCAGCAGCTGGCTTAGAAAGTAACTGAATCGCTTCTGTTAAATGTTTATACGAAGGAATTGCACCAATCGCATCGAGGCTACCGATAAAATGATTGTATTCTTTAGCGCGTAAATTACTCATCGCCACGCCATCGCATTGTCCCGCCTTGAAATCTTCAGAGGCAATTTTTTCATTGGTATAAACACGGAACTTGACATCAGTGCTGGCTTTACGCTTCGCAACCGAGGAAGCCATGTCAATGTGCATATCCATCGGAGAAGTCATAGAGATCTTCAAATCGACGCCCATCGTTTTGGCAATCTGAGTGAATTTCGGCAAGTCCTTCACGGTCTTCATTGCAAAGTCAAAGCCACGACCTTTCGCACCTTCAGGTGAGTACACACACAAGGTCACTTTCTTTGGAATCCGATCCCAAGTTTTTGGATTATCAATCAGCGATTTTGCACGTTTAAACATATCGGAATACGCTTTCATTTGCTCAGGCGTAGGCGGAGCATCTCCAGCCAATTTCGAGCCATCAGGCGATGACGCATTAATAATTTTTTGAGTTTCAATAATCGCTTCGGTCAGTTTTTTCTGATCGATTTCTGATTCAGCAGCGTAGGCAGCCATTGGACTGATCAACAACAAAGACATACCCAGTATAGATGCGCGTAACCGATTCATTTTCATTTATATTTTCGTCCTTTAGTATGGACGGCACAATGAAGTTACTGTGCCGTATTAAATCATTGAATGAACAAAATCATTCGTCAGTCATGCTACATTCGTAGTTACTCGGTTCAAACTGACAACGAATTTTCTTCAGGAAACTCATCATTCGCTTGTCGTAGAAACCTTCTTTTGCCATCGAAATGCGAGATTCACGCATGAGTTTGATATATCCAGGCTTATCTGCAGCAGGTACATCCATCCAATATTTCGGATCAATCGACTGCTCTGTTTCATCAATAAATTGATACGCCATACCTGTTTGCATCGCTGAAAATTCACGAACTAACTGACCAACACCGTCTGGAAACTTGTTGCGATGCATCATCATGACGCCAGTAATTTGTACGACAGGGAAGCGAATAATTGCCCCTTTGATTTTGCCGTCGGGCGCAGTCATGCCTTTATACAATTCAAACGGTTTAAAAATTAATGCAGGTCCAGCCATGATATCGACTTGAGCGTTATTGAATTTACCTGAAATGGTGGTCAAATCCACAGAGACGGGTTGTGCGCCGATTTGCTGAACCATTTTTGCTTGAGATTTATCATAATCCAGCACCGCAATTTTCTTACCAGCCGCTTTGGCCAGTGAATTGATCCTACGATCATTGACCATAATATAAGCGGCACCCATCGGGATGATTGCCACGATTTCATAGTTTTTATTCACCATGTATTTCGCGGCGGCAGGTTTTGACAGTAATTGAATCGCTTCGGTCAGGTGCTTAGGTGATGGAATCGCGCCGATTGCAT
>CAYJUB010000453.1:0-2623 GCA_964373145.1 uncultured Moraxellaceae bacterium | reverse complement strand
TTGGGTTGCTTAAGCTGCTAAGAAATAATCCGCTTTAACTTCCTAAGACCCTTAAAATATTACAAATTAACGCTCTTCATACTTTATTGTAATCCATCGCTGCTAATGTTCTAGGCCAATCCGTATAGATCCAGCCTGAGCACATTGCACCTACCCTACTCAATTTCATCCCCAGCAAGTGCTGAAAAGCCTGATTATAAATACTAGGCACGACATCGAGATTCGAATACGGAATGAACAGCGAATGCGCTACAACTAATTTAGAAGCTAACAGAAGAAATCTTTTCACTTTTTTAGAACAACGAATACGCCATGAGCAAGCTACTTAATAACACCAGCAAATTTCTAAGTTATGTGCTGCGGCATGAACCACACTCTATTGGGCTAACGCTTGATATTGAAGGCTGGACTAGCATCGACGCACTTATCAAGTGCGCAACTCAATCTGGTCAAACAATTAACCGTGATTTGATTCAAACAGTGGTCAATACCAGTGATAAAAAACGCTTTGCAATTTCTGAAGATGGCTTGCAAATTCGTGCTGTGCAGGGGCACTCCACTGAGAGCGTTGACATTAACTACGTCGAGAAAGTACCACCTGAATTTCTTTATCACGGCACTGCAACTCGCTTTTTGGCGTCGATTCGCAAAGAAGGATTGCTGGCAGGTTCGCGTCAATATGTCCATCTATCACAAGACAAACAAACCGCTCTTACTGTGGGACAGCGACACGGTAAACCTATCGTACTAAAAATTAAAGCCCTACTCATGTATGAGGAAGGCTTTAAATTCTTTCAGGCTGAAAATGGCGTTTGGTTGACGGAAAAAGTGACGCCCATTTTTATTTGCTAATAGTACTTCCTATATTAATCATATTCTTCCTCAACCCGCTTACTTTGCAATAACCAAAGGGCATTGCGACATTGCGCATATCATATACAAACACAATTTATTTGTGGGATTGTTTGTGTTTTATAAGCTGTTCATTTTTTTATTTCGGCTGTCGCAAAGCGCTTGGGCTTATTGCAACCAACGCTATCTATGAAAACCGAATAGAAAAAAACGGGATAGAATTAAAAGCATGTCTTAGTTTAGAATCAAAGTTAAAAGCAACATTTGCAGAGTGAGGATATGAAAAAGTTACTTTTAATAATAGCGATAACCTTCACAACGAGCAGCCATGCTGAGTTTTATAAATGCTTGGACAAAAACAAAAAAATTCAATATCAAGATCAACCGTGTATTTCTGAGAAAGACAAACTAGCAACCTACAAAGCCCGAGGACAATATCGAAATCGCAGTCCTGAAGCGATTCAAAAAGAGATCAGCGAACTGCAATATGAAGTTGAAAGAAGAAGCTCAAGAGGTTACGGATACTACGGACAAGAGAGCAATGAGTTGTTAGATAGCCAAAGACGCAAGGAAGCAGAAAGCCAACATCGTTGGGATAGCATTGGAGGGCGTTCGAAAGCCTATGAAAACGGCGGCCCAAATAACTATGAATATAATCGCTACAGAAATCGCTAACCTTTCAATCTAAGCGAGTGTAAATTGGGCAGACGAATGAAGCCAAATAATACATTGGTTTAAAAGAATTTTATTATTTAATTGAACGATATCAAATACGTTGAGCTGATCCACTTTGCTCAACTTGCTCCTTTAAATTCAGTAATGCGGTATCCAAAACTGACTTAAATTGCCTAGAAAAAGCATCCGTTAGCGCAAATGGATGAAAGCTAACAAACTCAAAATCCACCTCCCAACGTAATCGACATCGGTCTACCCCTAAGTCGTCAACGATGAACTTAGTCAAATGAGATACTACACCAGGCATGCCTTTAAATAGCACGGTATGAAATTCACGCGGCTCATCAAAAAAAGTAATTCGTTCATGAATCGTTGACCATAGTATCGGTCTAAAGACAGTGATCCGTTCAGCACCTACGCCATTTTTAGGACTACCAATCTTCGCCAGTCTGACTTTCTTAACTTCCTTGACCCAACTGGGCGTATTTTCATGATCAGAGATTCGCGCCCAAACTTGACCTGCTGCAACATTCATGTCGCAACGGGCATGAATTTGACGTTTTACCGTCATGATATTTCCTTTGTTTATATTGGTGCCGGAAATAGGAATCGAACCTACGACCTTCGCATTACGAATGCGCTGCTCTACCAACTGAGCTATACCGGCCACATTGAACCTTTTTAGATCATAGCGAAACATAATTTTGGAGACAAGCCATTCACTTGCTTTCGCACCTTTTTTAGTGTTTCATCGAACTGATTTTATTCATGATGATGCAGGCAATTTTTTAATGCGCTATTTACCACTCGCTTCAAAACGATTCAGCTCAAAAAGCGCGCTTCTTATTGCATTGTCATGCGCAGTCATTACGACAGGTTGTGAAAAGAAACCCGTTGAAGACCCCGACCTTAAATTAGCTGAAAAGGACAAAGTCGCAAGGCTCATTCCTGCACGCGCAAAAGATCGTAAAAGCTGGGCTACTGACATCTTGGCAATCATGGATGAGGCGAAATATCCGCATTCAATTGAAAATATCTGCACGATTGTCGCCATCGTCGATCAAGAATCCAACTTTCAAGCTGACCCTATCGTTTC
>CAYJUB010000452.1:0-2628 GCA_964373145.1 uncultured Moraxellaceae bacterium | reverse complement strand
TTTATATAGCTTTGGGTGAATTTGTGACTTTTTTCTTCAAGAAATCAATCGCTTTGAACAAGGGCTGATTGAAGGTGGCACGATTATGTTGAAATTTTGGTTAGCGATCAGTAGTGAGGAGCAAGAGCGTCGATTTAGCGCGCGTCAAGAAACGCCGCATAAACGCTTTAAAATTACTGCGGATGATTGGCGCAATCGTAAACGCTGGGATGATTATTTGCAGGCAGCAGCGGATATGTTTACACATACCGATACTGCCGAGGCACCGTGGGTCATCGTGGCAACTGATGACAAATACACCGCGCGGTTGGCGGTGCTTGAGTCGCTGAATCGACATTTAGAAGCGGTATTGGGTGAGTCGACATAACCCGAGTTCGCTCGGGCATTGATCATCCCATTAAGCGAGGCTTGAGGATTTAAGCTGGATGCTTTTAGCCGTTTTATAGCAGTCATCCACATGGTTGCTGGCGATTTTTTTGAACACGAAATAGCCCATGCTGGCTGCGATAATGGTGCCGCCGAGTGGAACAAATTTAATCACTTGGCGCGATAAAATGCGTGTCCCCATGCCTTGAATCGACATGCGGACAACACCACGGCTGGCGACTAGACTTGCAAAAGCAACACCGCGTTCACGTGCGACTTTCCAGTTAATTTCACGTGTCTCAGGATTGAACATCTCAGTTTGTAACTCACCCAAACCAAACTTATAGCTGATCTCGGGCAAAAGCTGGCTGAGCATGCCCGTATCGACAGCAACATCGAATAAAGGAATCGGAATGGCAGATGCGCCAGCGGAAAAGTAAGCACGTTTTTTGACGATTTCCAAACATTCGGTGCGGATGGCATCCAGGTCAAGTGAAGAATCAATTTGGGTCGGAGTGTTGTCGAGTTTCATAAGGATATCCTTCCTATGTTGATATTATTTATTGTGAATAAGAAGCTGAACCAAACAGCGCAGTTGATTATTGACATTAAATTTTTAACAAATTGATCATACCTAAAACAATCTAATGAAACGACAGCTAAAACATGATTAGATGTCATCGGTTCGCGTTGTTCATAGAATTATCGAAAATGGCTGAATAGTCATGCTGTTTTTAGTAAACAGCGTTTGGGATAAAATCGCTGTGACATTAAAAGCAAATCAATACCATTCACTAAAAGATCAAATCGAGCCTGATGATTCATGCTGAAAATTATTCAAAGCCAACGTATTGAAAGTCTGTTCGATGAAATGTTGGCGTTTTTTGACGAGCATCCGATTGGGGTGTTTGAGCCGCGTCAGATTTTGATTCCTTCGCATGGTGTCGGTGTGTGGCTCAAGCTACATCTTGCCAGTACTCAAGGGATTGTTGCGCAAGTTTCGACTGATTTCTTAGGCGCGTTTCAGTGGGATTTGTATGGGCGTTTGGCTTCGCTAGATGCAGAACAAAAGCTTGTTAATGGCGCACCACAAGCACCACTTTCCGCATCCATTATGCGCTGGCAAATCTTTGGTTATATTTGGCAAATTTACTGCCAAGCTTTCCAGACTTCGGAAAGCAACACTGCACCAGAAAATAGAGATAACAACGCCATCAGTGCGCTAAATTTCCTTCTCAAGCAGATTGTCAGTCAACAAAAACACACTCATAAAGTCGCGCAGCAAGCGGACAACGATGCTGAAGTAAAACGTCAAATCTGGGTATTGTCTTCGCAAATTGCGCAAGTGTTTGCCGGCTATGTGACTTATCGCGCGGATTGGTTGCGCGTGTGGGGGCAAGGTGAGTTTCTCAACCTTCCTGTCTTATGTAAAGACAAACCTGAATGGCTTATTGAACGCTATGCCGAGATGCAAATTTGGCAGGCGTGGTTGTGGAAAACCTTATTTAAAACGGTGTTTGAACAACGTGAAGCCGAAGTGAGTCGCTTTTGGTCGGCACTCAAAGCTGATCCGAGCTTGACGAAGAAGTTGCCGCGTAGCGTGACGATTTTTACAGTCATTCAATTGCCACCTGCTGAACTCATGTTCCTGCGTCAGTTGGCACAATATGTCGATGTGGCCTTGTTGCATTACAACCCGTCGCAAGAATATTGGGCAGATTTGGTGGATGCGCGCTGGTTGCAGCGTCGCCAGAGTGAGCATGGAGACGGTACGGAATTACGTGAAACGCATCCACTGTTGACGCGAATGGGTAAACAGTCTCGAGATGTGTTTAAGTTATTGGTGCAATTGGCTGGCGGTGAATTTGTTGAAGGTGAGCCGTTTCAAGGTGTGCAGGCCCGTGGTTTACAAGAAAGTTGGCAAGATGCATTTGTGCAAGATCAACAAGAACAGTCACCAACCGTTTTGCAGCATATTCAGCAACATGCGCTAGATTTATCCAATGTCAAAGATTGGGAGTTTGATTCAGCTGATCATTCGTTAGCAATCCACGCCTGTCATTCAACGTTGCGTCAACTCGAAGTGTTGCGCGAAGAAATTATTCAATGGTTAGGCAGCCATGTTGCAGCCAATGAACGGCGTAAACCGAGTGATATTCTCGTTCTCGTCCCTGATTTAAATGATGTCGCACCGCTGATTCGTGCGGTGTTTCCGTCGAGTGCTACGTATGGTGAACATGCTGAAATTCATGTGCCGATTGA
>CAYJUB010000451.1:0-2637 GCA_964373145.1 uncultured Moraxellaceae bacterium | reverse complement strand
AAAAACGCGACGACGTGCATCGCATGGCGGAAGCGAACAAGGCTTTCTCGCACTATCGTTTCTAACGGGTGCGTTGCTTTTAAGGTTTGCAATTTAAAGAACCGCCGCTTTTCAAGTAAACGTTGCTCTCCGCAGCGTTTATTTTTTAAGTGGATTAAACAGGTTGTTGAAAGAATCTTAGTCATGATTTTGTAGGTTGTTGACTGTTAATTTTTCAGATAGCCCCCATTTAACTTCCATTGGTTTTAAGGCCAAAGCAGGAGAGTATGATGCGTGTAGCTTGCTTACGTTTTGTCATAAACGTTGCACTGTTAGCCAGTGGGAGATTTGCGGGTATTCAGCGTGCCTAAACTAATTCTTAAGGATTAGTTTTGCTGCAGATCACTGCAGCCTGTTTTAACTTTTTTGTACAATCGAATCATATTGAATCATTAAGAAAGCATTTAGGAACACATCATGGCACGCGTAACCCCCCTAGAAAACTACCGTAATATCGGTATTTCCGCGCATATCGACGCGGGTAAAACAACCACGACTGAACGTGTGTTGTATTACACAGGTGTAAGCCACAAGATTGGTGAAGTGCACGAAGGTGCAGCAACCATGGACTGGATGGAACAAGAGCAAGAACGTGGTATTACCATTACTTCTGCAGCAACAACTTGTTTCTGGTCAGGTATGGCAAACAACTTTGCTAAACACCGTATCAACATCATCGATACACCAGGACACGTTGACTTCACGATTGAAGTTGAACGTTCTATGCGTGTACTTGACGGTGCATGCATGGTGTATTGCGCAGTTGGTGGTGTACAACCTCAGTCTGAAACTGTTTGGCGTCAAGCAAACAAATACAAAGTGCCACGCATTGCGTTCGTGAACAAGATGGACCGTACCGGTGCAAACTTCTTCCGCGCTGTTGAACAAATGAAAACCCGTTTAGGTGCAAATCCAGTACCTATCGCGATTCCAATTGGCGCAGAAGACACCTTTGAAGGTATCGTTGACTTGGTCAAGATGAAAGCAATCATCTGGGACGAAGCGTCACAAGGTATGAAGTTCGAATACGGTGAAATTCCTGCGAACTTGGTTGATGTTGCAAATGAATGGCGGGAAAAAATGATCGAGTCAGCCGCAGAAGCGTCTGAAGATCTGATGAATGAATATTTGGAAAACGGTGATTTGACCGAAGACCAAATTCATGAAGCACTGCGTATTCGTACCATCAATTGCGAAATCCAACCTATGCTTTGTGGTTCAGCATTTAAGAATAAAGGCGTTCAAGCGATGCTTGATGCGGTTATTCGTTATTTGCCAGCACCAGGCGACGTTGAAGCCATCAAAGGTATCCTTGATGACAAAGATGAAACCATTGGTGAGCGTAAAGCTTCTGATGATGAGCCGTTTGCAGCACTAGCGTTCAAAATCATGAACGATAAGTTTGTGGGTTCTTTGACCTTTATTCGTGTTTACTCTGGCGTTCTAAAAGCAGGTTCTGGTGTTTGGAACCCTGTGAAAATGAAGAAAGAGCGTGTTGGCCGTATCGTATTGATGCATGCTAACGATCGTGAAGATGTTGATGAAATCCGTGCAGGTGATATTGCTGCGGTTGCGGGCCTAAAAGACGTAACTACCGGTGATACCTTGTGTGATGAAGATCACATCATTACGCTTGAGCGTATGGTGTTCCCTGAGCCTGTTATTTCTTTGGCTGTGGAACCAAAAACCAAAGCTGACCAAGAAAAAATGGGTATCGCTTTGGGTCGTTTGGCAAAAGAAGATCCATCATTCCGTGTATGGACTGATGAAGAGTCAAGCCAAACCATCATCGCTGGTATGGGTGAGCTTCACTTAGAAATTCTCGTTGATCGTATGAAGCGTGAATTTGGTGTTGAAGCAAACATTGGTAAACCACAGGTTGCTTATCGTGAAACGATCCGCAAAACTGTAGAGCAAGAAGGCAAATTCGTTCGTCAGACTGGTGGTCGTGGTAAGTTCGGTCACGTTTACCTGCGTATTGAGCCACTTGATACTGAAATTGCAAACTATGAGTATGCGGTTGAAGTTGTTGGTGGTACCGTGCCGAAAGAATTCTTTGGTGCGGTTGACAAAGGGATTCAAGAACGCATGAAGAACGGTATTCTTGCGGGCTATCCAGTTGTTGGTATCAAAGCAGTCTTGTTTGATGGTTCATACCATGACGTCGACTCTGATGAGCTGTCGTTTAAAATGGCGGGTTCAATGGCATTCCGTCAAGGTTTCATGAAAGCGGATCCAGTACTTCTTGAGCCAATCATGAAAGTTGAAGTTGAAACCCCAGAAGATTACATGGGTGACATCATGGGTGACTTAAACCGTCGCCGCGGTGTAATCCAAGGTATGGATGATCTTCCTGGCGGCACTAAACAAATTCGTGTGGAAGTTCCACTGTCGGAAATGTTTGGTTATGCAACGTCAATGCGCTCTATGTCGCAAGGTCGTGCAACATACTCAATGGAGTTTGTTAAATACGCTGAAACCCCACGCAACGTTGCCGATGGTATCATCGCGAAATTTGCGTCGGGCGGTAAGAAAGGTGCAGACGACGAAGAGTAAGTTGGATTGTGATGTGGCTTTCTAATGTTTGATAACATGTTT
>CAYJUB010000450.1:0-2648 GCA_964373145.1 uncultured Moraxellaceae bacterium | reverse complement strand
CTTGAAGAAGCGGGGGTTCCAATCATCGGTACATCGCCTGATGCGATTGACCGTGCAGAAGACCGTGAACGTTTCCAACAAATGGTCATTCGTCTGAACCTGTTGCAACCACCAAACCGTATCGTGCGTAGTGCCGAAGAAGGTTTATTGGCAGCAGAAAAAGTTGGCTATCCACTCGTTGTTCGCCCGTCATACGTCCTCGGTGGTCGTGCGATGGAAATCGTTTATAACGAAGATGAATTGAAACGCTACTTGCGTGAAGCGGTACAAGCATCTAATGAATCCCCTGTACTGCTCGACCGCTTCCTTGATGATGCGATTGAAGTCGATGTGGACTGTGTGTCTGACGGTGTAGACGTCGTCATCGGCGGCATCATGCAGCATATCGAACAAGCAGGCGTTCACTCAGGTGACTCTGCATGTTCATTGCCACCGTACTCACTGTCACCTGAAATTCAAGATGTCATGCGCGCACAAACTGTGGCAATGGCGCGTGAACTTGGTGTAATTGGCTTGATGAACGTTCAGTTCGCAGTCAAAGGCACTGATGTTTATGTCCTTGAAGTGAACCCACGTGCATCACGTACCGTACCGTTTGTGTCTAAAGCTATCGGCGTGAGCTTGGCGAAAATCGCTTCTCGCTGTATGGCGGGTCAAACATTGAAGAGCCAAGGTTTCACAGCAGAAGTCATTCCTGATTTCTACTCAGTCAAAGAAGCCGTATTCCCATTCAATAAGTTCCCAGGTGTTGATCCAATCCTCGGACCTGAAATGAAATCGACTGGCGAAGTCATGGGTGTCGGTAAAACGTTTGGTGAAGCATTCTACAAAGCAGTGCTTGGCAGTAACGAACGTCTACCAGGCAAACCTGTTGCTGGCGAAATCAAACGTGCGTTCTTATCTGTACGTGATAGCGACAAAGCGGCATTGCCTGAAATTGCACGTAAATTGCAAGCATTAGGCTTCACGCTTGTTGCGACTGGCGGTAGCTATAAGTTATTGAATGAACAAGGCATTGCCTGTGAACGCATTAATAAAGTCACCGAAGGTCGTCCACACATCGTTGATCGCTTGAAAAATGGTGAAATTCACCTCATTATCAACACCACTGAAGGCAAACAAGCACAGCAAGATTCCTTCTCTATTCGTCGTAGTGCACTGCAAGGGAAAGTGTATTACACCACGACGATTAGCGGTGCAGATGCAGTCTGTCAAGCAATGAATATCCCATTGCCGTTGGGTGTGTATCGTCTACAAGACTTACATGCACAGTCCATCAAAGACTAAAACAATACCACTCATTGACTAAATATCAATAGAGCCACCATATGGCGGAACGATTTCTTAACCGAAGTTGTTCCGCCATCTGTATGTTATATATGGAATTTTATAATGGTTCAACGTTATCCAATGACCCCAGAAGGTCATCATGCTCTGACTGTAGAGTTGCAAGAGCGTAAGAGTGTCGAACGTCCACGTATCATCGCGGCGATTGCTGAAGCACGTGCACACGGCGATTTGAAAGAAAATGCTGAATACCATGCTGCGAAAGAGCAACAAGGTTTCTGCGAAGGTCGTATTCAAGAAATTGAAGCGAAACTGTCTGCTGCTGAAATCATCGAAATGGCTAAAGTTCAGCAAGATGGTCGCGTTGTGTTTGGTGTGACGGTTGAAATTGAAAATCTGGATACCGAAGAACGCAAGCAATATAAAATTGTGGGCGACGACGAAGCAGATTTCAAACTGAATAAGATTTCTCTCAACTCCCCGATTGCTCGCGGTTTAATTGGCAAACGCGAAGGTGATGAAGTGAAGATCGAAACACCAAAAGGTGTGGCTGAATATGAAGTGATGAAAGTGCTTTATATCTAATCAAACTTATGTGTGTAAAAAAGACCGTTATCGGTCTTTTTTTATGGGTGTTGAAGCCATGTTATCAAATAGCTTGAGCAACCAAGCTATGAAATCAATTTAACTGTGGTACGTTTATTTGCTTACCTAATAAAAAAGAAAACTTATGTAGGGGCTACCCTTGTGGTCGCCCGCTTTTGATGTTGGTTTGGAATTTGAAAAGGGCACACACAAGGGGAGCCCCTACATTAACAATGAAATTTATAGATTAATTTGTTGTAGCTCGCGTTGTGCTACGTTCGTAACTCAGCAGCCCACCTATAAAAAAAATCCAACTTACGCGCGTTATCATGCACATAAAAAACGCAGGTCATCTATAAATGCCTGCGATTTGTCTGGTTCCCAACGTCCCGTTGGGAATCCATATATCTGATTCGCAGCAACAAGCCGCCACTCAAATTTTATTTATTAATCTTAATCAAAACTTTTTGCAAGAATTTTTGAATTTAATGATCCAGACCGTTCAGATGTAGGGATTCCCAACGGGGACGTTGGGAACCAGAAATAAAAAACATGTGAAACTCAAAACCATCCTACGAATAAATTTTGTTTGTGTGTCATATGCAAATGTCGCAATGCCCTTTTGTTATTGCATCCTACGAGAGCTCTATAAAATTAATTCTACTTATTAAAATTAATAAGAATAACGCTGTAGGGGCTACCCTTGTGGTCGCCCGCTTTTGATGTTGGTTTGGAATTCGATAGGGGCACCCACAAGGGGAGCCCCTACATTAACA
>CAYJUB010000449.1:0-2652 GCA_964373145.1 uncultured Moraxellaceae bacterium | reverse complement strand
GGCAGCATTCGCACTAACCATTGCTTCCTGCAAAGAAGCTTCGTGTTCAAATTGAGTTGTAATATCTCGATTGAAACCTGACATCGTGGATGGTTTATCGTCACTCCCCATTTCCAATAAACCCGCAGTGTTCATATATCGAATACTGCCATCCGCTTTAACTACTCTAAATGTATAGTTAAAAGGCTCCAATCCTTCAATGGCGCGTTGAATTGCATTCACTGCATCAGCGAGATCCTCTGGATGAATGGAGGAATACCAATATACATGATACGAATCTGGGGATGCATCAGCCGGTACGCTGTACATCTCCTTCATTCGATCATTCCATACATGTTTATTATCTTGGAGATGCCAAGACCACGTCCCTAATTCAGCGACTATAATCGCCTTATTCAGATGTTCAGTCAGGGACTGCAGATTGATGCGATCCTGTTTTTGCTGAGAAATATCCATTGCCATGCCCAGAAAACCAGTCACGGATTTGTTTTTATTGCGTAAGGCTGTGACGGTCAAATATACGGGTAAACCAATGCCATTTTTTTGTATAAAAGTCCACTCCCGTTCATTGGGTAAACCACGCAGAGAGCGAGCAATAAATACTGCAAAACCAGGCTCTATTAATTCTCCAAATTCTGCAGATAACTCTTCTGCATATGCTGCAACTTCATTCTCATCATGGAATTTAGCTGGCGACTGTCCCATCATTTCTGCCGCACTATAACCAAGCATTCGTTCTGCTGCTGGGTTAAACAGTGTAATGTGTCCATTTGGATCGGTTGCAATCATTGCGATGCCAGCATTTTTCAAAATCGCATGTTGTAATTGTGAAAACGTTTCAATTTTTTCGGTACGCTCAATAACCTGTTGTTCTAGTGATTCATTCAACTGTCGAATGTGCTGTTCTGCTAATTTCTGTTCAGTAATATCACGTATCGTTTTGGCGACTCCAATCACCAATTTATTCGAGTTATAAATAGGCGCCATCGTGATAGATGCGTCAAAAGAGTTTCCATTCTTTTGCTGATATTTGGTTTGAATATTGGCTACTGTCTGACCCCGATGTACTCGCCCCTGATAATATGTCTCATCAGCTGATGAAATTTGAGAAAAACATAACTCGTTTTCGTTTTTTTTCAGTGCTTCAATCGCGCTATAACCAAATAAGAGTTCAGCACTTTTATTCCAACTGGTGACGATCCCGTCTAGTGATAAGCCAATAATGGCATCATTAGAACTTTCGACCATTGCTGCAAATCGCGCTTGCGCAATTTGTGTTTTTCTCCTTTGACGCAAATACACTACAAATGCACTGCCCATCAACAGCGCAGACCCCAGAATGGCCACGACCAACACTTTAAGACGTTCAGTAACGGTATATGAAACTAGACTATCAGATATAAGGATATGGAGTTTTAATCCACGATGTTGATTGTGAGTGTCGAGTGGTAAAGTCCTGGAGTAGACATGGACAGTGCTGATATTAGATTCATCTTTGTAATCGTAACTTTGGATATGTGTAATATCCTCAGATGAATCTGAACGGCGTGTAAAGTGATCTTGCCAGCGATATCGTGTGCCAAGATCAAAACCGAAATTCTGAGTTGGATTTGGACTTTGAAGGTAGTCACCGTCGCTATTTGTCAAATACGCTTTAAAGTCTTTAAATAAATTATCGTTGAGCGCAGACATTAAACCATCTGCTTTAGCATTGATGACAATAATACCGAATAGCTTACCCTCTGAACTAAATACAGGTGTCGAAGCCCTCACTATAGGTAGATGCGGCACAGTAATTTGATTATTTTCTCGATTGAGATGAATGTCTGAGATATAGACTTCACCTTGTTTTAACCGAATGATTTCTTGGAAATATTTTTGAGTATCTTTGGACTGTAACTCTGATGGAGAGCTTAATAAAATTTGCCCAGCGCTTCGATCTATCTTAAGTAACTCTTTTCCACCATCAGCAACCCCAATAAAGCGAATTTGAATGACATCTGGATTCGCAGTCGCAAATCCCACAAAGATTCTCGATAACCTATTTTGCCAAGTCTCCAATGCGCTATTTTCTTGCGCATCAAATCCATTATTCAACGTCGCGCGCACGATACCTTGGACTGGGGGTACACTGGTAAGAAAACGGGCATTGCGCTGTAAATTATCAATGGGTTCTTTTAAAGCATTGATTCTTAGATGCGCTTGGGATGAAAGCCTAACATCTAAAAGCTCTAATGTTTGTTGACGGACATGTTGACCATAAAATGTAATTAATAAAGAAACCGCAATGAATAATATACACATCCAGAGTAGCAAAGGAAAACTGATCTTTCCTGAGATCGCTATACGTCGGTAATACGCTGAACTGTGTAGAGAGTTCTGCTGTCTGTTGTGTTGGATAAAAGACAAGCTAAACTCCTTGGTATGTTTGCGTTAGTTCCAATATTGCACAGATACTGAAGTATGTCATGCCCATGATGCAACAAAAATACAATTATGAGCATCTAGCACACCGAGTGAAATTGATGTGAATTAAGTAACGTGTTACGAATCACTAATAAAAAAGCCTTCATATCAATGAAGGCTTTTTTATTGCTTGTGTCCCGTCCTAAAATAGATTGACACATAGGAGACCTATGATGGCAACTGTAG
>CAYJUB010000448.1:0-2654 GCA_964373145.1 uncultured Moraxellaceae bacterium | reverse complement strand
ATCCCAGCCTTCCCCCTCAGGGGAAGGAGACAAGCATTTTTTTAATTTCAACTATTACCGCGAACATAGCCTTTTTGAAAGGGAGGTTTGGAGGGATTTGCTTTTGATCTTAATAAATCCGCTTCGCTTTCTCTTGTTGTTCCTCAATCGCCCAAAGGATATGTTCATCCACCAATTCACCGAGTTGCCCTAAACGAGTTTGTAGCGCTTGGATAATGGTTGCTTGAAATGGCGCATTGCCTAAACCAACCGCGATATTTCGCATCAAGCTCATATAACCCGTTCGGCGTAATGGGCTGCCCTCAGTAAAGGTCAGAAAATCGGTTTCAGTCCATTGCCAAATATCCAGTAGGCTCAGTTGGTCGAGTTGATGGCGTGCTTGAAAGTCAATTTCAGCCGAGAGCTGGGAGAAGCTATTCCACGGACAAACGAGTTGACAGTCATCACAGCCAAACACTCGATTGCCAATACCGCGACGCAGATCAATCGGAATACTGCCTTTAAATTCAATGGTTAAATACGCAATGCAACGCCGTGCATCCAATCGGTAAGGCGCAACGATTGCTTGAGTTGGGCAGATATCAATACAAGCACTGCACGTCCCGCAATGTTCAGTTGCAGGGCTGTCAAAGGGCAACTCTAAATCAGTTAATAGCTCACCTAAAAAGAAAAACGAGCCCGCTTTTTTATTAATAAGTAACGTGTGCTTTCCAGTCCAACCCAGTCCGCTGCGTTCGGCTAACGGTTTTTCTAAGATCGGTGCGGAGTCAGCAAATGGTCGCCATTGAAATCCACCAATCTGTTGTTCAATACGTAAGGCGAGCTGTTTGAGTCGTCCACGCACGACTTTATGATAATCACGCCCACGTGCGTAACGCGAGACGATGGCTTGGTTGGGTTCATCAGGAACATAGCGATGTGGTGGTGGCTCGACCAGATAATTCATGTGCACACAAATCACACTTTTCGTGCCCTCGACGAGCAGACTAGCGTCACCGCGTTTCTCAATATTTTCAGCGAGGTAATGCATGTCCCCTGCAAAACCATCAGCAAGGAATTGTTTTAAATAGGGCAGTTGCTCTTCGATATTAGGTGACGTCACGCCAATTCGTGCAAAACCCAATGCTTGGGCTTCTGCTTGAATCCATGCTTTGAGCGCGGCAGGATTACTGCGTAACTCAGGCTGTAGGGGAAGTTTTTGCTTAGTCATGAGAGATATTTAGTGCTTCAATTACCCTGGCAAACGCCAGCGACCGCGCCCACGTGACATGCCCGTACTTTGTAGCATGAGCATTTTATTGTTGCTAGAGGAAGCATGCGCATGACAAATTGCACAGGCCAGCGCATCAGCAGCATCGGCTTGTGGCGTTATGCTTAGATTTAACAGACGCGTGACCATCATTTGCACTTGTTCTTTTTCTGCGGCGCCATATCCGACGACGGAAAGTTTGATTTGACGTGCGGTGTATTCGGCAACCGAGAGATTTTTGACCACGACGGCGGTCATTGCTGCGCCGCGTGCTTGTCCGAGTTTCAGCGCAGAGTCGGGGTTGTTCGACATAAAGACTTGTTCAATCGCAGCTTCAGTTGGTTGATAGAAATCGACGATACTAGAGATACCTTCAAATATACGTTTTAAGCGTTCAGGCATTAACGGCGTTTCTGTGCGAATGGTCCCCGCATCGACAAAAGTGAGCTTGTTGCCCTCTTTGCGAATGATGCCATAGCCCGTCATTCGCGAGCCTGGATCAATGCCGATAATCAAAGACATACACATTGCCTAGTGAAATTTAGAAATTAGCCCATATATTGACATAATCGACATGCTAAATCATGAATGATTCTGCGAAAATGATCAGCATGGGACTGAATATCCGTTTCTTGGGAAGATGATGATGAGTAAGGTTTTTCTGTGGTTGTTTTTATTGCCACCGATTGAGATTTTTTTGTGGATTTGGGCGACTCATTTTGTGAGTGGCTGGTGGATATTTTTGTGGACGATCGCCGCAGTCTTTTTTGGCATGTCGTTGATGGTAAATAGTTTTCGTGCGTTACCGCAATTACATGGTGCGCAGGGGATGCGTGGATTTCAATTGAATGCGAATTCACCCGAGTTCGCGCCTGCATTGATCCGTTCATTAGCAGGGTTATTGTTGTTAATTCCAGGATTATTAACCGATGTGGTTGGTCTGTTTTTGCTATTACCCCCTATCCAACATATCGTGCAGAAATCAGCGATGAGAACGCTTGCCAAGCGTCAATCTGCAATGCAAGAAGCAATGATGGATCAGATGAGGCAGCATGGTTTTCCGCAAGATGCGTTCACGCAAGATGGTTTTGCATCGAATGGTGGTTTTACGCGCGGAACAACGGTTGAAGGCGAGGCGCGTACTGTCGAACCGATGCCAACGAATAGTCCACAGATTGGACGCCAGCCCGCGAATGATGATTAGCGGGCATCAACACATTTCGTTTATGAGTCCGTTGATTACGCTTCTGGCTTATAAATCAGAATCGTTTTTCCACTGCTTTTAATCGTGTGTTGGTCTTCAAGTGTTTTGAGGACGCGACCGACCATTTCTCGAGAGCAACCCACCAATTTGCCGATCTCTTGGCGCGTAATATGAATTTGCGTGCCATTTGGTCGTGGAACT
>CAYJUB010000447.1:0-2655 GCA_964373145.1 uncultured Moraxellaceae bacterium | reverse complement strand
TCACCATCATCTGCGGAAGCAAAGCCATCAATTTTGTAAGCAACGGAATCACGATAATAACAGATAATTATTTCAAGAGATTTTATCACTCGATTATCACAATCAAACTCACTCCCATGCCCATAGTTATCGTAGTATCGTCCAAGACAATCACCTGAAATTTTATATTCAATAGTCTTCTTTTGCTTTGGTGAATATCCTAATGCATCTGGCATATAGCCATTGAATGTACCTATTTTCAAGTATCTTTGGGTTGAAGCACTAATACGTAATCCAAATTCTCTGTTCAAGTCGAGGTTAATTTTTGTGCCTTCTATGGCATTATTCAAAAGCAGTCGACCTTCTACTGTAATTTTTTTTGGTTGAAAAGGAAGGCTGTCCCAGTTCGGAAATGCAATGCTTGAAGGATGGGTTTTAAGCGCAACAGCTACTTTTTCTATATCTTCTGTGCTCAGTCGAGTCTCATCATTTTCCGCGTCTTCAATGATAGATGCTGAAATTTCTGTAAGCTTGGATAACTCTGATCCGCTCATATTTCTGAGCTGGCGAACACTTCGCAGAACGAAGCCTTGAGTGATTCCTTTCTCAAAATTTTCCGGATGATGTTGGTACATTCTTGTTCTCTTAGGCAAAGTTTTTGCAAATGGTTGTTATCTAAACGTCTATTTTATGAATGATTCAAGATAGTTAAACTAACCCAATCTGCCATTTTTAGAATCTTCAAAGGCCTGTAAAATTTCTTCGTAAGTATTCATGATAAAAGGACCGCGACCAAAAATAGGCTCATTGAGCGGCTCTCCAGTCATTACTAGAAAATGGCTGTCCGCAATGGTTTCGAGCGAGAAATCGGCATGATGGCTGCTCATGACGGCTAGTCCCCCCGCTTCCATTTGCTCTGTGTCGAATTGAAGCTGACCCGAGACTAAGTAAACGAGCGCGGTGTCGCCAGCTTCGGCATTGAATACCGCAGTTTTTCCAGCAGGTATGTGGACATCGAAGATATTGATACGCGTATGCGTCTTGGCTGGGCCAGAAATGCCATTGAATTGACCTGCTATGACCCGAACTGATCCGATGCCGTTCGGCAGTTCAACGATGGGAATTTGGTCGCTGGTCAGACTTTGATAGCCGGGATCGCTTAACTTATCTCGTGCGGGTAGGTTGACCCAGAGCTGAATCATTTCAAACGCGCCGCCGCGTTCTCTAAAGGCCTTGCTGAAGACTTCTTGATGAACAATCCCAGCCGCCGCAGTCATCCATTGCACGTCACCCGCACCAATAATGCCGCCGCCACCTTTTGAATCCTTGTGCTCAATCTCACCTTTATAAACGATCGTGACGGTCTCAAAGCCACGATGGGGATGATCACTGACTCCTTTGCGTGTCGATAAAGGCTGAAGACGTCCGGGCCCAATATGGTCCAAAAGTAGGAACGGTGAAATGGTATTACCCAATTCATAATGCGAGAAAACCGAGAGCACGGGTGAGAAATCACCCACCGCAAAGTGAGTGTCATTGCGATGGATAAAGGCCAGAGTCTTCATGATGTTCCTTTTCGTTACTAAATTTTCAAATCAATTTCACTTTGGCTCTTGCCTAACCGCTGAATTCATCTCATGTCTTAGGCGACTAATATGATCGTAAATGACTTTACGCATTCGATTGGTCACGCCAAGCGGCTTATGTTCAGCCAACGCATGCCAAGGGCTGAACGATAAATTTTCACAAAACTTGTTTTGCTCTGGTGTATCGAATTCCTGCTTCGGAATACGAATGGTCGCGACCTTAACGAACGGCGCTTTCGATTCTTCCCATTCGGTCATCGAGTCTTCGACGGACATATCATTTGAAGTTCGCGGCTGGACTAAGAACTCCATACAGGCATCGCCTTTTTGAAGCGTGTTTTTTAACGCTGAACGCAAATAATTCGATTCAGGATTGTTTGGAATCGGGTCAGTGGCATTCGAGCAAGAGCGAGCCGAGTACTTCACTGCTAATCGATCAGCGCCCGTGCCTAATTGATAAGGCACCATGGAAAAGTAGCGCGTTTGCATGGGGTTAGGAATTTTTGAACTCGTCGTTTGTAATGCAATTTTAGTTCCTTTGAAGCCTAGCGCAAACGGAATCATGGCTTTTTGCAACAGATTGCCATTAATGTCAGTAATGAGTTTTAAATAGCTTTTCGGTTCATTGGCGAAGAACACAGGATGATTAATCATAATAAAGTCTTGAGTCGATGCTTGATTTTCATCTTCCAAGAGCTTGCTTCCTGCGACATCTAAAATCTTAATCGCCATACCGCGTGCATCGCCTTTGATATCCGCTTTGGTGGCATCACCATCGCCATTAGAGAAACGAATCCAAGCAGGATATGTTTTATCTGGCACAAACATGCCTTTGGCTAATTGGCTCGGCACGTTTGGGAGGATATGAAATTCGGCTTTTACGCAGCCATGAGCTTTCGGATGGGCATCACGTTTTGCGTTGCCTGCGGTATATTGTTTGCGAATGGATTTTTCAATTTCTGCGGCAATTTTATCGGCGTAGATCGCTTCGTCTGGATATAGCTTTTCACCGAGTCCTGCATCGGCGGTCGGGTAGGCAATCGGAGAAGTTAAAGGAGTCTTGTTTGTTGGTTCTGCCTGACAACTACTC
>CAYJUB010000446.1:2091-2660 GCA_964373145.1 uncultured Moraxellaceae bacterium | reverse complement strand
ATGAATCAAGAAATTGTCGGACCTTAGCATTTATTGTCTGTTTCTAGCATTTTAAGTCAGTTCGTATGGGCGCAGTTGATAGCAGAATATACTGTTCCCCTACAAACCCTTGCTACTGTTTAACAATCACAAGCCCTAGAATATAAGTATGAAATCAATCCCTGACAGTACGAGTGGAACGCGACAAAGCAGTGTGCGTCCTATGCGTAATGGGTGTGCCAATATGCGACTATCTATGCGAGCTTGTACCCGTCAAATCATGAGCATTTTTTTGCGAACTGAGAGATCAAACGCGAAACGTCGCACTATGGCTAATGCATCAACAAACAACACCTCAACATTCGATCAGGATATCTTTCTGGCTCAAACTCAATCATGGTCTTCACCCCGAAAATCACTGCTCAGTCAGATGGTGTTGAGTTTGATCGTCGGCACACTCTGTGGCTTATTCAGCATTACAGTGTATGCTGAGGACAATGCAACCCCACCATCGAGCTTCACGCTCATTATTCGGATGACGCCTGCAGCCTGTGCGCTTGACCCTGCATTACAGAAATTACGTCAATGCC
>CAYJUB010000446.1:0-2081 GCA_964373145.1 uncultured Moraxellaceae bacterium | reverse complement strand
GTCAATGCCAAGATGGCTTCACACTCACCATTTCCAGTTTACAAGCAGAACGTGCTGGGGGTCGACGCGTTGAGAATTGCAGCCGCGAACAAACCAATCTGTCGCCACTACAAGAACGTGTAGTCGAACGGGTCATGCCAGACAAGCAACTACGTGACGAAGATTGGCAACGCAATGGCTCATGCACAGGCATGACACCCAACGTCTACTTTCGGACGATTGCAACCTATGCACAGCGTTTGAAGATTCCATCAGAATTAGCATCACCGCGTGATACCGTACTCACCAAAAGTCATATCATCAGTAAGCTGCAACAGCTTAATCCGGGACTCACCGAAAAAAGCTTACAACTGCGTTGTACGGTTGAATCAGGACGCGATTTACCTGTGCTGACCGAATTACGTGCATGCTACAACACACAAGGTCAATACGACTCTTGCCCTGCCTATATCAAATCAAATTGTCCGAGCAGTGTGGTGATTTTGGCTGCGCCATAATGAAACGCAAAATCCACTTCTTTTTATTCAACCATCAAATCTAGATCGTGTGATAAAAACTCACATTGCGAAACTCATGCGCCTCGTCGAGATCAGGCCAAGTCGATGCACTACGCTCGCCTTCTTTAATATATTTTGGATGACTAAAATTTTTCACGCGAGAATCCGCGACCCAAACTTCTTTTCCGAATCGTAAAAATTCATCTAAGAAAAAGCGATTACTTTGGTCATACAACACGTCCGCTGCAAGCAAGACATCGACTTGCTCATCCAACTGATACAGATCAGCTAAATACTCCAAAGAGACATTATTAAGCGCAGCATTTTCGCGGCATGAATCTAACGACACCAGATCAATATCACAGGCAATCACCCGTGCCGCACCTGCCAATTTCGCAGCAATCGCAACGACCCCAGAACCCGCACCAAAATCTAATACAGTCTTACCACGGACTCGCTCTGGCTCAGCCAACAACCACTGCGCCATCGACAACCCTGATGCCCAGCAAAAAATCCAATACGGGGTATCACTCCAAATCCGCCGAATGACTTCATCATCCATCCGCTCTGTCGGCAAATCAGGTGGAATCAGCCAAAGATCAATCGACGTATTCGGCAAGGTTTGGCGTAGCAAACTCGAATCTGGAATCACCTGATGCAGTGCATCAAGCAAATGCTGGGGAGCTTGTGACTGTGCTCGCAAATCGGTCATTAATGATTAACCTAATGCTTTTTCAGCAGCTTCCACAGTCTGACGAATCAGCGTGGTAATGGTCATCGGCCCTACACCACCTGGTACTGGCGTATACGCGCTCGCGATCTGTTCAATACCAACCAACTCAATATCACCAACACCACCGCCTTCGCGAGGATGAAAACCTGCATCGACAACCACAGCACCTTGCTTGATCCAATCTTTCTTAATCAATTCCGCTTTACCCACCGCACCGACGACGATATCCGCTAGTTTCACTAATTCAGCAAGATTCTTGGTCCGTGAATGGCAAATCGTGACGGTTGCATTGGCAGCTAGCAGCATCATTGCCATCGGTTTACCCAAAATCGCACTGCGACCGACAACGACTGCATGTTTGCCTTCGATTTGAATGCCATTCTCGGTTAATAGCGTCATGATGCCTTGCGGTGTCGCCGAGCCATACGCCGACTCTTCCATGCTCATACGACCAAAACCTAAACAGGTCACGCCATCCACATCTTTCGCCAAGGCAATCGCGTCAAAACACGCACGCTCATCAATTTGTTCCGGCACAGGATGTTGCAGCAAAATACCATGCACATCTGGATTCGCATTCAGCTTTGCAATTTCAGCAAGTAATTGTTCAGTGGTTGTCGATTGCGGTAATTCTACTTTTAATGACTCCATACCAACGCGAGCACAGGCATTCCCTTTCATGCGAACGTATGTTGCAGAAGCACCATCATCACCAACCAAAATCGTCGCTAAAATCGGAGTACGACCTGATTTTGCTTTGAGTGCAGCAACGCGAACCTGTAAATCGGCTTCAATTTGTTGTGCAAGGGCGCGACCATTCAATAACGTTGCCATGAAAATGCTCCAAGAAG
>CAYJUB010000445.1:0-2671 GCA_964373145.1 uncultured Moraxellaceae bacterium | reverse complement strand
GTTTTGCTAGAAACCGCAGGCACGATTGACCGTGATGTCGAAATTAAATTTAACCTCGGTAGTCAAACCTACTCCATTGATATTGAAAAATCACAAATTGATAAAATCCGTGACTTATATAAAGCACTGTTTACCATTGGCGTAACTTGTAAAGAAATTGAGCGCCAAATGACTACGCTGACTGAAACACAGAAAGCCATCAATGGTATGTTCGTCCTGCGCGAACTACCTGAGCAAGCAGTGCTCAACTTACCCGATATTATTTGTCAAACTACGCTCCAAGTTGAAAGTAATTTTACTAATCGACGTAAAGAGATCGAAAACTATGATTTTTCTTCAATTTTTGAGCGTTATTTAAAGCAGTAATATTTATCGGAACAATTGAACTAAATGCTAACGCAGAAAGCACAACGATGGGTTGCTAAGAAATAGAAAATCAATATTTTGTAGGCTGTGGGCTTGCCCCAGCTTGCTGAATTGGATCTGGGGCAAGACGGTATCTACGCGTGTGGGGTCATAATTATTAGCTCTGTTTTTGTAGTTATTGACCATGCTCTATTAAGGCGTTATAGACAAACTCTATATCACTACTTATTTCTTCTGGATTAATGAAATCAATAAATATTTTAGATTTTTCAACACATAAACCATTATCATTTTCTATAAATTCGCTCAATAAAGACTTCACTTTTTTCGAGCTCATTAATCCTATGCCCTCATTAAAATCGTTGCTTAAATCACTTTCAAAATGCATATTGAAAAAAGAGGTTGCAACACCATTGTCATCTATTGAAATATTATAATCCCCATTGTTTTTTATATACAAATGGCTAGATTTTGCAAGAGAATCATTGTTTATTTTTCCAAGAGCTCCATAATGATGTAATGCTGAATAAGACAGTAAATAATGCTTTATCTCCCTTCTTCTCCAGACAAGTATATGTATTTTTACATCTGCATCTTTTTCAAGAGCTATAATATCTTTATTTATTACCCCATCTTTCAATTTTAGACTTTTTTGATCTATGCTGTTCAAAGGTAAATCATCTCTGTCACAAATAAGAAAAATATTTTTAGTAATTTTACTATTTTTAATGGTTTTTAAATAACTAACAAATTCATTTAGCCAATTAATTTTAGATTTAGCGAATGAAGTTGTGTGTGAATCCCAGTTTGAGGGACAAGACTTGCAGGTGAATTCTGAAAAATTTTTATCAATTTCCTCTTTTTTATCATTACCAAATTTCCTTTCAATGAGATATTTTAAAATGACCCAATCATTTTTATTGTCAATAAGAATAATATTTTTAAAAAAAGAAAGTATTTTGAAATCAGTGGATTGTACAAATGAGAGTTCTTCCATCCTTGTTTTTAGCTCTTCATTCTCGGTAAAAAGAAATATCTTCCCATTAGTGACTACTCTGATATTTTCAACTCCAATCGCCGCGATAGAATCAATTAGATGAGTTGTCATTATGGTGTTTCCTTGAGCCTCCTTGATGGCTTTCATGAGAAACCCAATGTTCTTGTAATGTAGATGGCTATCCGCTTCATCAAACAAGAAAATAGTATTTTCTCCGTCGAATAAATCTAACATGGCATACAAAAACAATAACTGAAACTGTCCATCGCTTATTTTATCGAGACTAAGATCTCTACTTAGATATAGGTTAAACGAATGTCTTGTTATCAATAAATCAATATCGGATGCTTGTGTAAAAAAGGAAGCCACCGATTCTATATTAAAGTTTCTGGAACCATAAATTTCATTTGTTTTCATATGATTAATGAAATTTGTTATAAAACTTCCATCTATTCTAATAAAAATTCTCTTAAAACCTAGCGATAGGTCGTAGTCTTCTTTTGAATAAAAATCAATAAATCCTTTTAGTGTTTTATAAAAACTTAAAGAATACTCTTCATCACCAGCATCTTCGGCAGTTAAATGTTTTATGGCTCTTTCAGCAACTTTTTTTTCACAACCAAAATTAAAACCAAGAATAGTGCTGCTATCTAGTGCTTGATCCTTCGACTCAATTACATAATTTAGGCTTCTTAGTAACGTCCTTACCCTGCCTCCTTTAAGCGTAGAAGCAAGAAATATTAGTAAGTTTGACCATGTTTTATCATAATAAAAGCAGCTTAAATTTGAGTCATCTCTACTTCTTCTAGTCATTTTCAGATAGCGGGAGTATTCTCGCGAATAACGTTCATTATGGCCAGAAGAAAAGCAAACTAGTCGGTTATTAAGTAAATCAATTTGATCTAGGCGACTCTTAAATATTGAGTTTAGAATCAATGATTTTCCACTTCCATTTTCCCCAATCAGCAATACGAATTTTTCAAAATTTAAATTTTGCTTTTCTGTGCACAAAGGATTTGAATCTAATAATATTTCCATTTATAAAAACCAAATTAAGCTAACAAATTTAAAAGCCTCTAAGTTATTTCTATATTTCAACTTTGGACCATTTATTTAAAATATTCGATTTGTTGAGAGAAAATATTAACTTATTGACAAATCAGAGATTTTATCAGATGTTGATAAAGGATTAAAGTTATCCTACAAACAAAAAAAACCAGCTTCCGCTGGTTTTTTTTGTAAATCGCTGATTCACTAGGGGCTGTTGAGGTTTTGTTATTAAGATATTGAAAAATAGAAGCAAACTCG
>CAYJUB010000444.1:0-2681 GCA_964373145.1 uncultured Moraxellaceae bacterium | reverse complement strand
AGAAGCTAAGGCTTTTAAGCGGTCATGTTTTTCATCAGGTAATCGAATAGTTAATGTACTCATTTCTGACTCCGCCAATTTGTCATAAATTGTTGAGGGGTATACACGGATAACTGTGGGAAGAGAAGCTCTCCACGCTTTAAGTCTTTAATATTTTTAGTAATGATGCATTGTGCATTGCCTGCTATGGCTAACTCAATGAGAAAATTATCCCCTTCATCTTGTAAGTTTGGTCGCCATGTAAAATAAATTTCAACCCATTGGGCAACTGCAAATAACGCATCTAAAAACTGTTCTGCCTCAACTTGTGTAAAACGACAATGCTGCATAATTTCAGTACGTTGAGTAATTGCCTCATATTCTAAATACAAAGCATTTGAAACCAGAGGTTTTATTTCACCTAAAAATGCGAGACGTAATACATCGCGGCTAACGCTGTCGCCTTCATGAATTGCACTAACAATGACATTGGTATCAATAACAATTTTCATATCAATATTGATAGCATATATGCCATCAACAGTAAAGTAAACATCAATAATTTTCCGTGTTCATATTTAGAAATACGAAGATCAGATAAAGTCTCTCACTCCAATCCTTTCGACGCCCGTTCCAACTCCGCATTGACATAACCTACTGTCATCAGAGCCAGCCCCTCAGTCATTTCCTCAAACGAGATACTCGGATTATGCGCACCTAAATGGCGAATCACGTTATAAATCCCCGCATTAATACAAATTGAACTAATCGTCATCATATTCTTGACTCGCAAAAACTGCGGATTGTGCATAACATAGTGCATTGCCACTTCCATCAGCGCACTTTCGACTTGCGGAGAAAATTTGGAGTAACGGATATATTTCAAATAAGCGCCTTCATCCTTTTGGAGTAAATCTCTAAAACGGTAGATCATTAGCTCAACCAATTCGTACATATTTATCCGAACAAATGTTGGGGTTAGTTCACGCAGCATCTCCACGATGTCATTCACAAAGCGCTGATTCATCGCTTCATAAATTGCTTCTTTATTTTCAAAATACTCATACAACGAACCCACACCAACTCCTGATATATCAGCAATTTGGCGTGTCGTTGTACCATGAATTCCGCTCTGTGCGACCGCAATAAATCCCGCTTGAACGATGGTATCAACCGTGACTTTTGCGCGTTTTTGGGTAGGTTTTCTGGCCATAAAGTTACCGACTTGTATCCGAACAGATGGTCGGATTATTCTGAATGACATCATTAATCAGGTCAATTGCAAGATTGTTCTGATCTACGATCCCTAATGAGTAATTCTGCTATGTTCAAAAAGCTCTTTTCAAAAAATGATGTCTCCAAACATGCCTTCGCAGTCGTGACTGGCGCTGGCAGCGGTATTGGACAAGCATTCGCATTGCAAATCGCAAAACGCGGTGGTGAGGTGGTTTGTGCTGATATTAACTTAATCACCGCACAAAAAACCGCTGACACCATCAATGCTGCTGGCGGTAAAGCATTCGCTGTACAGTGCGATGTCACAGACCTTGCTCAAGTCGAAAATCTTGCAGTTCAAGCTGAGCAATTGCTCAGCGCACCGATTGATTTGGTAATCAACAATGCAGGCGTTGGTGCTGGTGGACATCGTATTGGTGAAATTAGCATGGATGACTGGAAATGGGTGATGAACGTCAATCTTTGGGGCGTGATTCATGGCTGTCATGTGTTCGCACCGAAACTGCGTGCACTGGGTCGTGGTGGCATCATCAATGTCGCATCAACTGCCAGTTTTGCAGCCGCACCGCTGATGGGCCCATACAACGCAACGAAAGCTGCTGTACTCGCCATCTCAGAAACACTTTCTGCAGAAATGGTCGGAACCGATATTCACGTTTCTGCACTCTGCCCGACGTTTGTCCAAACCAACATTACCCGCGATGGTCGCATAGCCGATTCATCGAGTCGTCTCGCTGATCAGCTGATGAAATGGACGGGTATTCCAGCTGAGCGTGTCGCTGTGACAACGCTTGATGCTTTAGACCGCGGTCAACTCTATGTGCTGCCGCAACTCGATGCCCGCATGATTTGGCGCATGAAGCGCTACGCCCCTGCGATCTACACCCAAAGTCTAGGTGTGCTCAATCGCTTTGCTGGCTAATTGTTTTAAATAATCGCAACACCCTTTCCCTTATCCCTTTCTACACAGAACATTCGCTACACGGAGAAAATCATGGCTTCTATTGATCTCGACAAAATGCTCGCTAAAGTGAAAAAAACGCAATGGTCACTGGCTGATATTGACTGGGATGCACCCGGTGCGGAACTCGTCACAGGTAATCCAGAACTGTACGCTAAACTAAAACCGTTTATGGCGGATCTGATGTGGATTGAGCATATTGGCGCACGTGCATTTTCTGCGATGTCAAAGAAAGCACCGACTGAAACCTTGAAGCAAATATACAGCCATTTCCATGCGGAAGAACAACGTCATGCCAATGCTGAAATGGCGTTGATGAAACGTTGGGGGATGCTACCTGAAGATGGATCTATTCCAGAACCCAACAAAAACTTACGCATCACGATTAAATGGCTGGATACATATGCCGACAAAATGCCGTTCTACGTGCTCGGTGCAGTCATTCCGATGCTCGAAGTTGCATTAGATGGTGCACTGTGTACTTTTTTACTTGAGACAGTAGAAG
>CAYJUB010000443.1:0-2691 GCA_964373145.1 uncultured Moraxellaceae bacterium | reverse complement strand
AAAAAATGAAACGCACAATTAGCGCAATTGCTTTAGTCAGCATGATGAGTGTATCAATGGCTGCATCTGCAGCTGATCTCGCCGAAGATGGTTCATTGAGTCGCCCCACTGTCTGGGCTATGGGTCTTGATGCTGGGCTCGTTCGACCCGTTGGACTTGCAGCGACCATCATTGGTGCGGGCTTATTTGTCGTCACTTTGCCATTTAGCGCGCTAGGCGGTAATGTCAGTGAAAGTGCCGAAAGACTAGTGCTTGACCCTGCAAAAATGACTTTTCTACGATGCCTAGGCTGTACAGAAGGTCAAGATAATGCAAACCGTGGTGCTAACGCAACACGCGAAGCTGAAGCACAATAATCTACTCGATATGAAAGACTCATCTTATTGAGATAAAAAAAACGACCCATAGGGTCGTTTTTTTATACGAAACGCAGTCAATTAAGGACGGCGGCGTAACTCATCGCGAATCTCACGCAACACAGCCACATCTTCAGGCGTAGCTGGTGCAGCGACTTCCTCAGCTTTCTTCATTTTATTCACCGCTTTCACCATCATAAAGACGACAAGAGCCAGTAATAAGAAGTTGATCATGATGGTAATAAAGTTACCATAAGCCAGCACAGCCACATCTGCTTTCTTCAGGGCATCCAGAGTTGCTAAGCCTTGTGGGTTATCACCCAAAACAAAGAATAGCTTCGAGAAATCAACCTTGCCGCCGAGGATAAAAGAAATGATTGGCATGATCACATCATTAACCAATGAATCGATAATTTTACCGAACGCAGCACCAATGATCACACCAACTGCCAGATCAATCATATTGCCTTTGATGGCAAAAGTTTTAAATTCTTGTGCGATACTCATGAGAGTGACTCCATAATTTGTAATTAGAACAAAAATTCAATTTTCATCATTAGATTGATGTTTCCTCAACCTATTACAAACTGTATACACTGTTTTTAAAGAACTTTCGAGTATCTGATACCCGCATTAACAAAACTACGTTAATCAAGCAAGCACACACATCTTGAAACGCATACCAGTTATCACAACAAATAAAAAAGCCGTCAATAACAATTGACGGCTTTTTTGAATCTAGCTTAAGAATTAACGGCTGTTACGCTTACGCTCGCTTTCAGTTAAGAAACGCTTACGCAGACGAATTGACTTCGGTGTGACTTCAACCAGCTCATCATCTTCAATAAACTCAAGCGCTTGCTCAAGGGTATGACGAATCGGTGGAACCAATGCAATCGCTTCATCGGTACCGCTTGCGCGAACGTTAGTGAGCTGTTTTGCTTTGGTTGGGTTAACCGCCATATCATCGCTACGCGAATTGATACCGACGATCATGCCTTCGTACACTTCAAGTTGTGGGTAAGCAAACAAGCGACCACGTTCTTGCAATGTAAACAGCGCATAACCCAGAACTGTACCTTGAACCATCGATACCAACACACCATTTTGACGCTTAGCGACAGAACCAGTCTGCGCAGGGCCATAATGTGAGAAGCTTGACGTCATGATCCCTGTACCAGAAGTCATGGTCAAGAATTCAGAACGGAAACCAATCAAACCACGTGAAGGCACAGTCGCTTCGATACGGCTACGACCTTTACCATCCACTTCCATATTGGTCATTTCGCCACGACGTAAGCCCATTTGCTCCATCACGCCGCCTTGATGTTGATCTTCAACATCAAACATGACGTTTTCGTATGGCTCACACTTCACGCCATCAATTTCTTTCATGATGACTTCAGGACGAGCAACACCCATCTCAAAGCCTTCACGACGCATATTTTCAATCAGAACGGACAGATGAAGCTCACCACGACCAGACACTTTGAAACGATCTGGAGAATCTGTATCTTCAACACGGAGTGCCACGTTGTGGATCAATTCACGATCTAAACGATCACGAATTGCACGTGAAGTCACATACTTACCTTCTTTACCCGCGAAAGGTGAGTTGTTGACTTGGAACTGCATGCTGACTGTTGGCTCATCAACCGTCAATGGCGGCAATGCTTCAACGTTGAGTGGATCACACAACGTATCAGAAATGTTCAGCCCTTCCATACCCGTGACACAAACGATATCACCCGCACGTGCGCTGTCCACATCGATACGATCAAGGCCATGATAACCCATGATTTTTAACAAGCGACCGTTACGTTTATTGCCTTCTTTGTCGACGATTGCAACTTGGGTGTTGGTTTTAACCGAACCACGTTGAATACGACCAATCCCGATAACACCGAGATAGCTTGAGTAATCAAGGCTAGAAATCTGCATTTGGAATGGACCATCTGGATCCACTTCTGGCGGCGCAACTTTAGAAATAACGGTTTCAAACAATGGCGTCATATCTTCTGCCATCGCATCAGGTGACAGACCTGCAATACCATTGATTGCTGATGCATAAACAACTGGGAAATCTAACTGTTCTTCAGTTGCACCCAAGTTATCAAACAAATCAAATACTTGATCAACAACCCAATCAGGACGCGCGCCTGGACGGTCAACTTTGTTAATCACAACGATTGGCTTCAGACCTTGCGCAAACGCTTTCATGGTCACGAAACGGGTTTGTGGCATTGGGCCATCAACCGCATCAACCAACAATAATACGCAATCAACCATCGACAATACGCGCTCAACTTCACCACCGAAGTCAGCATGTCCTGGG
>CAYJUB010000442.1:0-2697 GCA_964373145.1 uncultured Moraxellaceae bacterium | reverse complement strand
GATCTATTAACTGAGAGAGGCGTAAAGATGTGTTTCAAGCGATGCATGATGGCAGCATAAAAGTAAGACTCAGATGGTCAAAAAACAAATGCTCATTACGGATGTAATGAGCACTTGTTGTGTCTAAACAGAGCTCAAGTCAGAACATTGGCTTTTATACGTTACAAACGACCACATTTCAATTTTGTAGCCATTATTTGATTTTAAGGATACAAGCATCAATATCATCAAGGATCTCATATACCCAGAAGCGCATTACATCCCAGTCAAGCTCATACATCCGTTGGTTGCGTAGTTATCAGGCCACGTCGTAACCGTTATAACCTGATCAATTTATCTATGAACTGAAAATAAACTTTGTATGATGGGGTCCCGATTAGAGAATTAATACAAAGACTACATGTCACAAGTTGTGACATGTAGTCGAACGATTGTATATGGTTAATAAACTTGGAACATGTCAATTACAGGATCTAGGAATGGACAAATGGATCTTGCATAACCGTCCTGATCTTGGAAAGTTCCTATAATTAATTGCTCTTTTGCCCGAGTGAGAGCGACGTAGGTTAGTCGCTTTTGTTCTTCGAGCAACTTGTTTGCTTCTTCCCTAATTTTCGGTGAGATATTTTGCAGTTGCTTAGTGACATTAAAACCAGGCATAACTCCTTCAACCATCATCGGAAGAATAACGTGCTCGAATTCCAGCCCCTTCGATCGGTGTATGGTGCTTACAATCACTTTATCTTGTTCAGTGATCAAATCAGATTCCTTTGCAGTTTGATAAAAAGGCATACATGCTTTTAAATAATCATCAATGGTTGTTTGAGGGAAATGCACATCCGCATGACGACCTAACTTCTTTTTAAGCTCTAATTCTTTGCTATGGTCTAGTAGTTCATAGCAATTATTGTCTCTAACATAATTGAAATAGAGATCTATTAAGCTACTCATTGAAATCGCTTGCTCATTGGTTCTAATGTGTTCAATTTTTTTCCATAATGGAAAGAATGAACGGCTAAACCGATCTAGTGCTTTAGAAAATGGGCTTACTATGACGTTGATCTGTTCAAGTCGATGTTGAGCTTCATCCGCAAGATGCATCATGAGATTCATCCCAGCTTTCACATCATCAAGCGCATTGTGACTATTTGATCCTTCTAAATTAAATGTTAGTAGCAACAGACCCAGCTTGTAACTCTTCAAATCTGGATAAAGGCGCTTAGCGATTTCTAACGAGCAATATTTCGTTTTATTCAGATACTGTTCATAATATTGAGGTAACCATTTTTTGATATGTTGTTTCAGCATTGCATCGTCAAACGGTAAATTGTGTGCAACTAAAATGCTACGGCTTGTAAAAGATAAAAATTTCTCAAGTTGTTCAGTAATCCCCTTGCCCTTTAAGGTCAAGATATCAGGGGTGATATGGTGTATTTCAACACTCTGGCCCAGCGACTTTTCAGTTTTACAATACAAATCTAAAGTGTCTGCCAGTGTTCCACTTATAGCCTTGGCTCCAGCCAATTGAATAATTGCATCACACGTAGGATCTAGCCCTGTTGTTTCCGTATCGAAGTAAGTTATCTCTTGCTGACGTACTGAATTTACAAACCGCTTCAAGAAATAGTCAAAGCAATTCTCCCCTCCTAGGAAGTCTGATAATTCACAACCCAAATTTCCTAGTCGGGCAGCAAGCCGCATCGCTGCAATTTGAGGCTCATCGTTGTCATGGGTTTGAGGGTTGAATTGACTGAGATGACCAAACCTCCAAAATAATCTTGAGAGCGCTAATCGGCTCCTTGGCTCATAGATTACTTTTAGAAAAGCCATGAAATCAAGCGCATACTGAGAAGATAATAGATCTTGATTTTGAATGCTGAAATGCTCAACTCCTTGAGCTTTAAGTAAGTTTGAGTACTTACTGACCTGATAGTTTGTGGATAATAAGAATGCAACCGCGCGATTGTTCTCCGCCAACTTCTTAGCATGCCTCACTAGGACATTATCATGATCTGCTACAGAGAATCTTTGCACATGGATTAATGCCGCAGGGCGAGTAGGTTTATAAGCACGAGCTTTTTGTTGGTTGAAATTAAAGTGAGCTTGGCAATACTCATTGGCCATTTCGACAAGGTTACTAGGGCTGCGATAGTTTATATTTAATTCAAGCCTAGATTCACCGAGATGATGTTCAGTGATCTCTATGGACGCACCCATAAATCTATAAATTGATTGTCTAATATCTCCAAAAAGTACGACGTGAGAATCTCGAGATAATAGATTCTCGATGATCAACCATTGTAGTGGCGATATATCCTGAACTTCGTCAATCTGACACCATTGATAGCCAGACATTTTGTTGCTATGCGTGCCTTGCACTAAAGACACTAATGTTTTGACTAAAACATCATCAAAATCAAATAAATTTAATTCTTCTTTTAACTCTGAGTATTTTTGATGTGTATATAACGCTAAACCAAGCGCAAAAATTAGGTTGCCCTCACTAATATTTGAATCTAAGACTGATAATTTTTCCTTAATGAAATCTATGAAATTTTGGTCCAGTTCAGAGCTAATAGGGGAAATAAGTGGCCTCACAAGAGAACTCATTCCTCTTAAGTTCCATTTTTTATAGCTTTCACTTTGTTGGAATGCGCTCAACGCCTGTTCAATTTGCTTGTTATTAATCTCAATTTT
>CAYJUB010000441.1:0-2700 GCA_964373145.1 uncultured Moraxellaceae bacterium | reverse complement strand
ACCATGCAATAAATGTTTCCCTTTTTGAAACTGCTCGGGAGCCGTGGTTGTTAATTTATCGATAACGTCTGTTAATAAAGCCATATTCTTCACCTACCTATATTTATTGAGCGTTCAAGTAGAATTTTTTTAAAAGATCCTCTGTGAAAATACACCCTCTTTTGGTTATTCACATTTGGAACTCTGGCAGACGTACTACCATTCCATCCATGGCATCTGTTACTTTAATGCAGCAAGAAAGGCGAGAGGTTGTGGTTCTTTCTGGCGTCAAATCCAACATTTGTAACTCACTACTTCCAGCATGACCTGTAACACCAGCCCATGTACCATCAATAATTACATGACAAGTACCACAAGCACATTCACCTCCACAATCGGCATCAATACCGGGTATACCGTTATCCATGACAATTTGCATCAGGGATTTCCCTGCTTCAATATCGACTTCGTGCTGTTTTCCATCATGCTCTATGAACGTAATGTTGCCCATAAGTCCAACTCCATTAAAAATTAAAAATAAGGTATATAAACCGCCCCAAATTTCATTCTAGTGAGATGTAATGTTGTTACGGAGGTCATTTGTTGACAAGAGGGGGTCATAAAAAGACAATGATAGATAAGTGTCACGTTGGCATGTTTGATGTCACGTATCGGAGTTCACTGCAATGAAGAAAACACACATAACATCGGCAGAGCGGATCAACTCAGCAACGGCCAATATTCCATCTAATTACGCCCGTATTATTGGTCGTGAGTTGGCATTACAAGTTCGCGATATTCCTAAATTACTAAAATTCACAGAACTCAGCAGCAAGCAATTTATGCAGGAGGACACACTTCTCACTGCACAGCAACAAATTCAGATCATCCACAATGGATTACAATTATCTGATTACCCAGAGTTTGGCCTACGCTTAGGTCGAAGGCTTACGCCCTCAACGCATGGCGCGATGGGATTTTTGGTGAATAGCAGTCCTAACTTGTTCATAGCATTACAAGCATTTCAGGCGTTCTTGCCGACACGAATCAGTTTTGCGCGGTTGAGTCTGCATAAACGTGAAGATTCGGTAACTTGCCATATTTACTTTGATATCGACCTTCAAACAGAGATTCTGCGTACCCTATCGGAAACCTGTGCGGTTATTTTTTACGCCTATGCTGAATTTATCGTTGGGCGACCTGTGGTGGAGGCTAGCATCAGCTTCATGCATGATGAACCCAGCTATAGCAGTTGCTACTCAAACTACTTGCAAGGGTCGTATTCATTTGCTGCCACTGACTTGGGAATCCGTATCCCGCTCGCGGTTTGTGAAATTCCAAATGCCTCAGCCAACCACGAAAGTTATACTTTTGCCATGCGGCAATGTGAAATGATGCTCGCTCAACTGAAGTCACATAAGCACAGCAGCACATATCAAATAGAAAAAATGATGCTGTCTCATCCATTGGGCGAGCTCAGTGAAGAAGATGCGGCGGCAGCCTTGTTTATCTGCAAACGAACATTGGCTCGGCGACTGAAAAACGAAAGCGTGAGCTTTAGGCAAATTCGCGACAAAATACTGTCACAGCAAGCCATTAGCTATTTGGGCCAGAGTGACATGTCTACCGATGCGATCGCGGCTCTGCTCAATTACCACGACAGTGCGAACTTTCGCCGCGCGTTTAAACGTTGGTTCAACATGTCGCCTAGCGATTATCGGCAGCAATTAACTAAATCACATGATCCGTAAGCGAATAGCTCCCCACCAATCTCACCACCTCCCCCTCTACAGGCCTCAACGTCTTTTCAACAAACGTATATCCCTCATTACCCAACACCAAAACACTCGACACCCGCGTTCCATAAATCGGGCTATCAATCCGAATCGACGACAAGACCTCTTCCATTTCAACGCCAATCCCTGTATTCGGCAAATCATCAACTCCTGCTTTGGTTTCATCATTCAACAGATCAAAACCATTAGATACGAGTTCATCATCGTTCGCTGTTAAATCCAACGCGCGAAAACCTTGCAATAACCGCTTCGTTTTAGGCCATTCCGTGTCTATCAGCGCATTACTTAACGTGTGAATACCAGCACGAAGCATTTGCGGTGGCGTACCACGATTACCCATAATGGCGGCATCAGTGCGTGTACCTACAATTAAATTGAACCCTGCATATTGATCAGGATCCACCGATTGCAGATAGGCCAGAGGCTCACGATCACCATTCAAATAATCCGCAACCAGCGCACCACGCGTAATCGCATTTTCAGGGAGATTTTCTTTGCGCCGAAAATTGGTAATGATCGCCCAACGACCCGAAGCCGTGATTCCAAGCCAAGTTCCACCCGACTGTAAGTCACGCCCAGCAATGATTGGGTTATGCGACAAATCATGCGGCCAAATTGCCAGCGGTGCAGCATCGCGATGATAAAACTCATCCCGATTCCCAAACAAAATAAGCGGTTTATTCGGCACAGTCTGCCAAGCTAATACGACAATGCACATAAGGACTTGAACTCAAAAGTGAAACAATAAAAGCGAAATAAGCAATAACGGAATAAGCTAGAATGCCATCACTTCGAATTAGATACAACGAGTTCCCCATGTTGACCTACCCTCAAATCGATCCAATTGCGCTGGCATTGGGTCCTCTAAAAATTCACTGGTATGGTTTGATGTACCTCCTCGCGTTCGGTGGAGCGTATGGACTTG
>CAYJUB010000440.1:855-2706 GCA_964373145.1 uncultured Moraxellaceae bacterium | reverse complement strand
ATCTGAGATACGATATAAACCAATTAATAGAAGTAATAAAACCGCCGATTTAATGCCATATCGTTTAAAGAAGTCTGCAACAGGTTCTACCCATGTTTCATAAGCCATTTTTCGATTGACTGCACCACATTTAACCAAGCTATAACCAATCAAAACTGCCGTGAAAAGACTACCTAATAGACGTGCAGCCTCAACCAAAAACGCCATAAACGGATCAAGCTTTTGTCCAAAATCTAATGCGTCACCAATCATCAGGAACGTAGCCACAAACCCCGACACAGCCATGGCAAATACGAATACTAAGCGAAAGTAATCCATCGAGTGATATGGACGAGGTGGTTTAGACTGCTTAGGCTCACGAATCACTAACGTGGTCACAATCCCAACTAGCATTGCACCTGCCATGATTAAATAGGTTGTTCGCCAAGCCTCATACAAATAATTCCCCTTATCCGACCCATACCAACTCGCAAAATATAATGCGCCCGCTCCTGCCAACACCATACCCACTCGATAACCTGCGTTATAGGTCGCCGCCAATGCCGTTTGTAAATTAACTTCAGCCAACTCAATACGATATGCATCAATCACCACATCTTGCGTTGCCGCAGAGAAGCCTAACAACACCGCGCCAATCGCCATTTGAACCAAACTATCGGGTCCTTGTGTAGGATCGGTAAATGCCATGAGCATGATTGAGCACGCAATAGCGATTTGCGCAACCAACAACCAACTTCGTCGTCGTCCAAGCAATTTGTTTAATACAGGAAAAGGCAACTCATCAATCAGCGGCGCCCAAACAAATTTAAAGGAATACCCTAATGCCGCCCAACTAAAAAACGTCACCGCTTTACGCTCAATACCAGCCTCACCTAACCACAGCGATAAACTAGAAAAAATGAGTAGCAGTGGAATACCCGCAGAAAACCCCAAAAAAAACATAATCACCACGCGGCGATCTTTAAAAGCGGAGAACGCCTCCCCCCAACTATGATGACCAGACTGCATCACAAACTTCCGAATAAGTAGATAATTACGCTAAGAGTAGCCGCAACAAGATATTTTTGCCAGAATACTCGTGCTATGTTTCTGTACTCATTATTTTGGAGTAACTTATGCGGGTTAATGCGCTTGCAACTCGCGCCCTACTGTCTTGCCGTCAAGCAGTCATGGCGAGCCAATCCGCCAGTGTACCCGGATTTCCATTTACGTCGGTGATTCCTGTCGGCGTGACATTGAACGGACAAGTGATTGCCCTACTCGGTGAAACTGCGCAGCACACTCGAAACATCATGATTGACTCACGAGTCTCTATGTTATTGCATGATGACCTAGAGGATAACTGGCAAGCAGCGACTCGGCTCTCTGTGCTTGGTCGTATGCGTCCATTACAAAGTACAAATCAAGGTCTCGTTGATTTAGACAAACTCAGACAGTCTTTTTATTTGCTACATCCTGAATTATTAAATTTTGATGCCTCGCCTGATTTTCATTTTTGGCAACTTGAACCTGTTCGCTTTCGCTTCATCTCCACATCAGACAAAGCAGAATGGCTCAACCAAATTGAGCCTGATTTATTCGACCTGACGGAAACTGATCGAAGTCAGTTAAAAACACAACTCTTTCAGCATGGCTATCACGGCGAGGTCGTTCAAGCAAGTCGATATGGTGTGCAAATCATTGCCAAAGGTCGTGTTCGGTTTTTGGTCTTGACTCAACCTGCCGATCATTTCAGTAAGCTTTTAGAACAAATAAAAGCAAAACAATACCAAGACCTGACCCGAATGGATTAAATGAATTTGAAGATCAATTTTTTCCAAAAATAAATGAAATTTATTAACAAAACACGAC
>CAYJUB010000440.1:0-845 GCA_964373145.1 uncultured Moraxellaceae bacterium | reverse complement strand
GCATTGCACAATAACCCCATAGATATGCACACATTCATGAGGCCAAAACTCATGAATTCGCCTTCATGAGCAGACACATTTACAACGATCACCACATGACGACGGAAAGCGCTATGGACAGTAAAACTACTGCAAACGAAACACTGAATACTGCCGACAATACACGCGCATCCAACACAACCAACCTGACGACGCTCAATAGCCAGTCTGTGGTACAAACCGAAGACGTTTCTAAAAAAGAAAGCTCAAAGAAAGAATCATCAAGTGTGCTGAATAAAACCACACGCGCTAAACAGACCCAACCTAAGCCACGCATGAACAAAACAACTGAAACGCCGACAGCTACGGCTCCCGCTAGTATTGCTCCAGCGAACAACATAGCCCCAACTCACACAGCTCCGACCAGCACGGTGCAAAAAAACAGTGCAAACAAAATCGCACTTCCGAACAGCGGTTACCTCACCGTCGACCAGCTCATGCGTGCGCCAAACCTTGCAGAAATTCCGCCGAGCACCCGACGCATTAAACCTTTGAATGACTTCCTCGGTCAGCATCGTGCGCGTGCCGCAGTCGATACAGCATTATCACTCCCCTTCGATGGCTATAATATTTTTGCCGTCGGTACGAGCGGCTTGGGCAAGCGCACCATGCTCAAACGCATGCTTGCGGTTCAAGCAGCGGATATGCCAACCCCAAGCGACTGGGTCTATGTCAATAATTTCTCAAATCCACGTCATCCAACTGCGTTAGAACTCCCCCCTGGTGATGCACCAAAACTCAAAAAATACATGCATCAATTATGGGATAACCTATTTGATCATTTAGAAAAAGCCTTTGCGGCAGAC
>CAYJUB010000439.1:0-2710 GCA_964373145.1 uncultured Moraxellaceae bacterium | reverse complement strand
AGCATGTGGAATGCGAGACTCGATAGTTGAGCTTTTTTCTCGTATCTTCTACTTTTAAAACGGCTCTTCTTGACGCGAAAGCAGAGCCGTTCGAATATTGTCTATTTCAGCCCACTTCTTTCAAGAAGTTTCAATCCAGACCAATGTCGCGCGAACTGTGCTGCTGCTCGGCCCGAACGTTGGCCACGGGTTAAGGACCATTTTAAAGCTTCGGCGCGGGCAATCTCATCTAGTGGAATATTATGCTTATTCAGCCAATGGGTGACGATCTCTAAGTAAGTATCTTGATCCATCGGATGAAATGCCAGCCACAAGCCAAAACGATCCGATAATGACACTTTTTCTTCTACCGACTCTTGCGGATGGATTTCCCCTTTAAATGCAGCATCTGTGCGTGTTAATGGCTGGTTTTCGTGCATAAACTCTGGCAGTAAATGACGTCGATTACTGGTTGCATAGATCAGCACGTTTCCCGAGTTGGATTGGACCGAGCCATCCAGAGCACTCTTCAGAGCGCGATAATTTTCATCTTCAGCGTTAAATGCTAAATCATCACAATACACAATGAATTTTTCCGGGCGACCGCTGATCATCGCACGGATTAGTGATAATTGAGCCAAATCATCACGAGCAACCTCGATCACGCGCAGCCCTTGTTGCTGGTAATCCGTTAAAAGACCACGAATCAGAGATGATTTACCCGTGCCACGTGCCCCAGTGAGCAAGACATCATTTGCAGGAAAACCCGCCAAAAATTGCTGTGTATTTTGAATAATGCGCTGTTTTTGACGCTCAATCCCAAGTAAGTCGCTTAAAGCCACGGGTTGCTTAGCATAGACCGAAATTAAGCTTTTATTTTGCCAAATAAATGCCGGTGCCTCAAAATCAGGCGGTGTAGGCAATGGTGGGAGTACTCGGTGTGCTTGATCAACGAGTCGCTCTATACGAGCGAGTAAGGATTCAGGTAAATTCATGCTGTATCACAATTCCATTATTCAAAATCTAAACGGCAGACTATCGTGTGCTATGAAGCTAGTCTATATGGATTGAGTATATGGAACTTATGATCAGAAACCTAAGTTAGATTGCCTTGCCACAAAAAACCTTTTTAAGTATTATCAGAGCGTTTTTTAGCCGGTATAGCTCAGTCGGTAGAGCAGCTCATTCGTAATGAGAAGGTCGTAGGTTCGATTCCTATTTCCGGCACCATCTACTTACATCTCTCAGTACTTCCTCATACTCAAAGCCATTGATGTAAGCCCAGAGGTAAAGATCTGTAGGACTTCCATGAAAAAGCCTTAATCCACTCAATAAAGGGTCTAGAATTGTAGGTGCTTAATTACTGAGCATTCAATTCACAAGGAGTCAGCCATGAAACCTCTTTATATTGCCGCATTAGCAACTTTAGGTGTAGTCGCTTATAAAAAGATGAAACCGAGCAAGAAAGCTAAGGTGCCACATATTCCTGAACATACCTACCCTACGTCACCGCCGACAGATGTAGAGTAACTGAACGAGCCCACTGTTAAAGTGGGCTTTTTTTTGATTGTCTAAAGCTAAGATATAATCTTTTTATAATGCGATAAGTCTACAAACTTATTCTTAAGCATATCCGTGGTCTATAAAAGTCATTACAATGACAAATAGCGCTAGAATACAAACAAAAAAGTCTTTGCTGCTAGAAAATCTTCACATATAAGAATATGACATACTCAGCAATATCTAAACATTATCATAGATGCTAGATTATGGTTGTCTTATAGACTTGTTTTCATACGGATTATGAGGTCATCAATGTCAAAGAAAAATCCACTCTCAAACCTACAATCCGTACACCGCTTTCCAAAGTTATCTCTCGTGTTCGCGCTCACATCTTCTTTATTGATCACAAGCTGTGATAAGAGAACTGAAGAAGAGCCCATCACGCGCTTTGCAGAAAGTGACAAGGTGGTTCGCCTAATTCCTGCGCGGGTTAAAGATCGCAAGAGCTGGGCTGCGGACATGCTGGCTATCATGGATGAAGCAAAGATTGCGCATACGCTTCAAAATATTTGCAGTATTGTCGCGGTTGTCGATCAAGAGTCGAATTTCCATGCCGATCCTGCGGTTGCAGGTTTATCGCAAGATGCAAAAAAAGCCATGTTTGAGCGCATTCAGGATAAGTTAGGTGATACGGGGGTGGATAAGTTTAAAGAAATGCTAAAGAGCAAGCCTTCACCCACTGATAATTTTATGATGCAGATCAATAAAATACGCACTGAACGTGACTTGGATTTGCTCTATCGAGAGATGTTTGATTTTTTTAGAGACCACTATAATCTCTCTATATTAACTGGTGCTGCAAGTCTAATTTCCGGGCACAATATGAAGGAATATCTTAACCCGATTAAGACATTAGGCTCCATGCAGGTCCATGTCAACTTTGCTTTTAGTCATCCTCGACAATCCAAAAGGACCGATGAGATTCGTGACGAGATGTACACCCAATACGGTGGTATGTATTATGGAATCGTAAGACTGATGAATTATGAGGCGGCTTATACAAAGCCCATTTATCGTTTTGCGGATTATAACTCGGGGATGTATTCCAGTCGCAACGCTTCTTTTCAGCAAGCTGTCAGTAAGTTATCGGATATTCCCCTCGCCTTTGATGGCGATCTTCTGTCATATGATAAAGATGAGAATGCCTTATCTCAACGTTCGAATACCG
>CAYJUB010000438.1:0-2711 GCA_964373145.1 uncultured Moraxellaceae bacterium | reverse complement strand
TCAACATTACGCGCTGTTTCGTCACATGACTGTGTTTGATAACGTGGCTTTTGGTTTACGTGTTCGTCCACGCAATACACGCCCGAATGAGAATGAAATCAAACGCCGCGTACTGCAACTCTTAGATTTGGTACAACTGGGTTTCTTGGCGGATCGTTTCCCATCACAACTGTCTGGCGGTCAGCGTCAGCGTATTGCGCTGGCACGCGCACTCGCCGTTGAGCCGCGTGTGTTGTTGCTCGATGAACCGTTTGGCGCGCTCGATGCAAAAGTCCGTAAAGAGCTACGTCGCTGGTTGCGTAACTTACATGACGAGCTACATATCACCTCGATTTTCGTGACCCATGATCAGGAAGAAGCACTTGAGGTTGCGGATAAAATCATTGTCATGAACCAAGGTCGCGTTGAGCAAATTGGTAGCCCACGTGAAGTTTATGAAAAACCAGCAACGCCGTTTGTGTTTGACTTCTTGGGTCAAGCCAATCGATTTGAAGGTCAGGTCAATGGTCAACAATTGCAGCTCAAACAAGACACATTGGCTCTGCCCGCTTCGTTCCATCAAGGCGATGTGATTGCATTTGCGCGCCCCCATGAACTGGAAATTCACACCACACAGCAAGGCCAATCATCCTTTGCTGCAACGGTGATCCGTGAGGTGTGGATCGCAGGTCATACCCATGTCGAAGTGGTGAATGCGCAGGGTCAGATTATTGAAATTAGTCTGGCTGCAAACAGTTTAGAAGCATTGAATCTAAAACCTCAACAACAAGTGTGGATCACGGCAAAAAACTTGCATGTGTTTCAACGTGATGTGGCTGAAAATTTGGAGAAAAAGTCTGCGTGAATGGGCGATGTTTAAAGTTGATTGTTGTCAGTGGGCGAAAGCCCACGCTACGGTTGCTATAGTTTGGGGCGCAAGCCCCACACCCATGGGATTGACTAGTGTATCCATTGCTTTATTTGACGACAGCTGACTTCTCGACGTTCAACACTTGGTGGGCGATCATCTGACTCCCCTCTGATGGATACCAACTGGCTTTTATTATCCATCCCAATAATCGTCCAATACCAAGTCCAAAGATTGAATGCGCCACCTTTCGTTGAGAATTGTTTTCCAGAGTACAACCCTTCACACGCCTGCTGTGCCTCATGCTGCTCTTGGGCGGCTCTTCGCTTAGCCTCAATCGCTTCTTTCTTAGCCGCTATCGCTTCTTGCCTCGCATCTGCGGCGGCACTTGCTTTACCCTCAGGTGATTTTGCATATAATTCAGCTTTGCTAGGTACGACTCTGGCACTGATCCACCGACCACTACTATTGATATAACCATATTTTCCATTCAATTTGACCTCAGCCAAACCCTTCGCCGCAAAAGACTCAGCACGATCAAATTTTCGCTCTATCGCCATAGCACCACTGCTATTGATAAAGCTGGATTTGCCATTCAATTCGACTACCGCCAAACCATTTGCAGCAAAAGACGCAGCAGAATCAAACTTTGGCTCTATCACCATCTCACCACTGCTATTGATATAACCATATTTACCATTCAACTTGACTGACGCCAAATCATGCGCCGCAAAAGACGCAGCAGAATCAAACTTTGGCTCTATCACCAACTCACCAATTTTATTGATATAACCGTATTTGCCATTAATTTTGACTACCGCCAAACCATTCGCTGCAAAAGAATCAGCAGAATCAAACTTTGGCTCTATCACCATCTCACCACTGCTATTGATATAGCCATACTTACCATTCAATGCGACTACCGCCAAACCATTCGCTGCAAAAGGCCCTGCATACTCAAATTTTGGCTCTATCACAATTGCACCACTGCCATTGATATACCCAAATTTACCATTCAATTTGACAGAAGCAAAACCATTCTCAGCAAAATCAAATGCATACTCAAATTTTGGCTCTATCACCACCACACCACTGCTATTGATATAGCCTTTTTTGCCTTCAGTATCGTAGATAACAACCCAAGACTGTGGCTGTACAGCTTGAGACTCATTTGCTGGTGAGGTATGTCCAATGATCGGGATGATGCCTACCATCAAGCAAGTGTAAACAACTAAAATTCTGAACAACATATATCCTGCTCCTTATTGATTAATGTAATTTCTAAAACTGAATAGACTAAGCACCTAAACAAACACTCGATACAAAGCACCTAGAGTAGGTGAGAGTTAGGTACAAGGCAACCCGCCCGCGCCGTATGCAACTTCTTATAACTATCAATCAAGCGCTGATGTCGATCTAACCCTTCCAGTTTCATGCTCGTCGGCGTTAAACCAAAGAAACGCACGCTGCCCTCAACCGACCTCAGCACCGCATTCAAGCACTGATAAAACAACCCACGATCAACCGTGTTGGTATTGAACTGTAAGAAAGCTTTCACTAATTCTTTCGCCTCTTAAAACTTCTTCAAAGCCAGTTGAATCAGCAACTTAAATTCCAGAATCGTGAGCTGACCCCAGACCATGTTGTCATCAAACTCAATGCCGATCAATGTCGTAATTTCGGTGTAATCATCAAGTTCACTGGCATCTAAACTCTCAATGAGAGCACGCATATCACCTCTCATTTATGCATATCTATATCTAAAATAGATATATAAAATATGCTTTTAATTGCAATTTATTCATATAGTATATTCATAAAGCGCACCGATCTAAATCGTCGATATACCAAAACGTGGAATTAG
>CAYJUB010000437.1:0-2714 GCA_964373145.1 uncultured Moraxellaceae bacterium | reverse complement strand
CGCAAACTATTTGCCCACATATGCACGGCTGCTTTTGCCGCACTATAACTGCCGCGAAATTGCGTTCCGACCAAGCCTGCAACACTGGAAATCACCACCACTTTGCCATGCTTACGTTGCAACATATCAGGCAACACTTTGCACGTCAGGTTGACCACCGCAAAATAATCGACTTCCATCAATCGACGATCAACCGCCGCGTCGGTATCGCGAATCAATGAGCGTTGGCTAATGCCTGCATTATTGATCAACCAATCGACCTGACCCATTTCTTTGGCGATGTCAAAATACGCCGTATCACACGCGACATCATCCGTCACGTCCAACGACACCGTCATAAACCGACCATGACCGACTTGCGCGCACGCCGCTTTCACTCGTTCTAATTCATCTAAACGGCGTGCACTCAACACCAGATTCGCACCACGCGTTGCACACGCAATCGCCAGTGCTTCACCAATCCCACTCGATGCGCCTGTAATCCAAATGGTTTTATGCGCCAGTGGTCCACGAAAATTAGCTTCCATTGTTATTACTCTCATTTACTAAAGTTATTCGGTCATGAGGCATGTTATTACAAATCGCATTACTGAAATATCGGGATCACGACATTCTCTTAGATATTCATACAAATCTAATGGCAACGACAGTTTGAAGCACTCATTCGCAAAAGTGTCTATTTCCACTATTTCCAACAAAAAATAGTCACCAAAATCCGCTACAATAGTCCCCATATTTTTTATTCATAATTTTGCATTTTAAAGCTGGACTACTTTTTACTGGATTGCCATGACTGCGCCCGATACAACCAACGCCCAAACAACAAATTCCGATGCTGCTGCTCAAGATCAGACCTTAGCCACGACTTACGATCCTGCTGCGATCGAGAGTCATTGGTACGCCAAATGGGAAGAAAATGGTTACTTCAAACCATCGGGCACAGGCGAGCCATTCACCATCATGATTCCACCGCCGAACGTGACGGGCAGTCTGCACATGGGGCATGGTTTTAACAATGCGATCATGGATGCGTTGACACGTTTTCATCGTATGAAAGGTCATAATACTTTGTGGCAACCGGGAACGGATCACGCGGGCATCGCCACGCAAATGGTGGTTGAGCGTCAACTGGGTGCGGAAGGCGTGAGCCGTCATGACTTAGGTCGTGAAAAATTCCTAGAGAAAGTGTGGGAATGGAAAGAAAAATCAGGCGGCACGATTACCCAACAGATTCGTCGTTTAGGCTCATCGGTGGATTGGTCACGCGAACGTTTTACCATGGATGATGGCTTATCCAATGCCGTGAAAGAAGTGTTTGTTCGCTTGCATGAAGAAGGCTTGATCTATCGCGGTAAACGCTTGGTCAACTGGGATCCAAAGCTGCACACTGCGCTGTCTGACCTTGAAGTTGAAAGCGTTGAAACTGCGGGTAATCTCTGGCATTTCAAATACTTCTTTGCTGACGAAAGCCTGAAAACGCAAGATGGTAATAATTACCTTGTTGTCGCTACAACTCGTCCAGAAACTTTGCTCGGAGATACCGCCGTTGCTGTTAATCCTGCGGATGAGCGTTATCAACATCTGATTGGCAAACAAGTTCGCTTGCCATTATCAGGTCGTTTGATTCCGATTATCTCTGATGATTATGTAGAAAAAGACTTCGGTACTGGCTGTGTGAAAATCACCCCAGCGCATGACTTCAATGACTTTGAAATGGGCAAACGACATCACTTGCCAATGATCAACATTTTCAATCTCAATGCCGAAGTGTTATCAGACTTTGATTTCTTTGAAAAAGCGGGTGCGCCGATTTCTGCAACCATTCCTGCCCCTGCCGAATATGTCGGTTTGGAGCGTTTTGCTGCACGTAAAAAACTCGTTGCGGAAGCGACTGAAAACGGCTGGCTCGACAAGATCGAACCCTACACATTGAAAGCGCCAAAAGGCGACCGTTCAGGCGTGATCGTAGAACCATTATTGACGGATCAATGGTATGTCAGTATGGCGGAACTCGCTAAGCCAGCGATTGATGCAGTGCAAAACGGTTCAATTAAATTCGTGCCTGAGCAATACTCCAACATGTATATGGCGTGGATGAATAACCTGCAAGATTGGTGTATTTCCCGTCAATTGTGGTGGGGTCATCGCATCCCTGCATGGTATGACGCGACAGGCAATATCTATGTTGGTCGTGATGAAGCCGAAGTTCGCGCCAAACATGGTCTGCCTAATGATCTGTCACTGCGCCAAGACGAAGACGTTCTCGACACATGGTTCTCCTCTGCCCTGTGGACGTTCTCAACGCTCGATTGGACAGGCGACGCGGCCAAAGATGCACACAACGAATTCCTCAAAACCTTCCATTCAACTGATGTGTTGGTCACGGGTTTTGACATCATATTCTTCTGGGTTGCGCGGATGATTATGATGACGCTGCACTTCGTCAAGAACGAAGATGGCACGCCGCAAGTTCCGTTTAAAACTGTGTATGTGCATGGTTTGGTGCGCGATGGTGAAGGACAAAAAATGTCCAAATCCAAAGGCAACGTGCTCGATCCAATCGACCTGATTGACGGTATTGATTTAGAAAGTTTGGTGGCAAAACGTACCACAGGATTGATGAATCCTAAAGATGCCGCAAAGATCGAAAAATCAACGCGTAAAGAATTTGCTGAAGGTTTACAACCTTACGGTACGGATGCGCTGCGCTTCAC
>CAYJUB010000436.1:0-2754 GCA_964373145.1 uncultured Moraxellaceae bacterium | reverse complement strand
GAGGAACAACAGCAATTTTTAAAAAGTATTGGTTGTTTCAAGATACAAGGTTATTTGCTCAGTCGCCCATTACGCATTGCTGATTTTAATGAGTTTTTAAGTAAGAGAGCGCCGCCAACATCTGGTGATGGGGAAATGGAATTACAGAACGCTTAAAGGGTTGAGTGTTTTAGATTTAGGTGTTCTATCCCGCAATAAAGAATCCCTCTTTATTTTGAAAAGAGGGATTCTTTTACAACTAAAAACTAATTAACCACGTGCCGAAATCGGCGTGACTTTACGCAGTTCTGGGCCAGTATATTCCGCACTTGGGCGAATAATACGGTTGTCCGCACGTTGTTCCATCACGTGTGCCGCCCAACCTGTCAAACGACTGATCACGAAAATCGGCGTGAACAGTTTGGTTGGAATACCCATGAAGTGATACGCAGAAGCATGGAAGAAGTCTGCATTACAGAACAGTTTTTTCTCGCGCCACATGACTTCTTCACAGCGAACAGAAACAGGGTAGAGCACAGTGTCGCCTACATCCGCAGCCAGTTTTTCTGACCACTGTTTGATGATGCCATTACGAGGATCGTTGTCTTTGTAGATCGCGTGACCGAAGCCCATGATCTTGTCTTTACGCGCCAACATACCGAGCATTTCTTCTTCAGCTTGATCTGGGCTGGTGAATTTCTCAATCATGTCCATGGCTGCTTCGTTTGCGCCGCCATGCAGTGGGCCACGCAGTGAACCAATCGCCGCTGTGACGCAAGAATGCATATCAGACAAAGTAGAAGCACACACGCGCGCAGTGAATGTCGATGCGTTGAACTCATGCTCTGCGTACAGAATCAACGAGACGTTCATGGTTTGTGCATGCAATGCTTTTGGTTTTTCGCCATTCAGCAAATGCAAGAAATGTGAACCAATGCTGTCATCATCGGTTTCAGTTTCGATGCGCACGCCGTCATGGCTGAAACGATACCAGTAGGTAATGATCGATGGGAATGCTGCAAGCAAACGATCCGTTGCATCTTGTTGCTGTGCAAAGCTGAGTTCTGTTTCAAGATTGCCGAGCATCGATGCGCCTGTACGCATCACATCCATTGGATGCGCTTCTTTTGGAATGTTTTCTAGAACAGTTTTTAGCGCTTGTGGCAAACCGCGTAGAGTTTTCAACTTTGCTTTGTAGGTTGCGAGTTGCGCAGACGTTGGCAATTCACCAAAGAAAATCAAATACGCAACTTCTTCAAATTCACAATGTTCCGCCAAATCACGCACATCATAGCCGCGATAAGTCAGGCCAGCGCCTTCTTTACCGACAGTTGATAATGCAGTTTTGCCTGCAACTTGTCCGCGCAAGCCTGCGCCGGATAATACTTTTGCTTCTGCCATTTTGTTTGTTCCTATCATTTGTTGATTTGATGATGACTACATTAGCGTCAAAAGCAAATCCTCCCTAACCCTCCTTTTACTAAGGAGGGGATGTTTTGGCCATGCCAAAACTTAAAAGCTCCTCCCTTTGCAAAGGGAGGTTGGGAGGGATTTTGCTTTTAAAAACTATTTCTCTGACTTAAACAATGCGTCCAATTTATCTTCGTACGAATGATAATCGAGGAATTGGTATAATTCTTTACGCTGTTGCATCAAGTCCAGGACATTCACTTGCGTGCCTTCTTTACGCACAGCTTCAAATACTGCAAGTGCTGCCTTTTGCATCGCACGTGTACCAGACAATGGGTAAAGCACCATCGCAATGTCTTGTTCGCCGAGTTGTTCACGGGTGTAGTACGGTGTATCGCCAAACTCAGTGATATTGGCCAATACAGGCACTTTTACCGCATCACAGACTTTTTTGTACATGGTAATGTCGGTCATCGCTTCCGCGAAAATTGCATCCGCACCGGCTTCAACAAACGCACACGCACGGTCAATGACGCCTTGTAAGCCTTCAGCTTGCAACGAATCAGTACGCGCCATGATGACGAAGTCAGAATCAGTTTTTGCATCGACTGCGGCTTTCACGCGGTCAACCATTTCTTGTTTGGTGACGATTTCTTTGTTTGGACGATGACCGCAGCGCTTTTGCGCGACTTGATCTTCGATGTGAACCGCGGCAACGCCAGCACGGATCATTTCTTTCACGGTACGGCCGATGTTGAATGCGCCGCCCCAACCTGTGTCGATGTCCACTAACAGCGGTGTATCCACAACGCTAGTAATACGACGGGCATCAATCAAAACATCTTCAAGTGAAGTAATGCCTAAATCGGGCAAACCGTAAGAGTAGTTGGCAACGCCAGCACCCGATAAGTAAATCGCTTTATAACCCACTTGGGTCGCCATCATGGCTGCATAAGCATTTACAGTGCCCATAATTTGTAGTGGCTTTTCTGCCGCCAACGCTTCTCTGAAACGTTTCCCTGCACTGTTTGTAGACATCAATCACTCCTCGAGAATGTGCCCTAGCTGTTGGATCTCAAGCAGACTAGGATTGTATAAGCATTAAAATGTGCCGATATTCTAACGAATTCTGGCGGTCAGCGTGTGAAAACATGGCATTCAACAACACAGGGCAAAAGTATAACTCGACAACGTTGATTTTCAATAATGAAAAAAGCCCATCAACGATGAGCTTTTTTACCTGTTAGACATTTCAAAGCAATGTGATCGGCATGCTTTAAGACTGCGATTTAGCACATGCCGCTTTAAATGCGGCGCGTCGTTCATCTTGACTAATCTGACCATCGCGATTGGTATCGACTTCAT
>CAYJUB010000435.1:0-2761 GCA_964373145.1 uncultured Moraxellaceae bacterium | reverse complement strand
CAACCAAATCCGCCCAATATTCTTGCGACGGATTGTAATGTAGCAAAGCCACATCGACATATTGCGCCAACTGACGCAGGAACATGAGTTCAGCAGGCGGCAATTGAATCACGGTAAAAATCGTCACACTGCGCGGCAATTTTTTGATCAAACTCGGATCAGCTTTCAGTGCTGCCCAAAAGCGCGTCACTTCGGCTTCACGCTGCTCAAACACGTCTTTAAATAAACTCTTCCACAGCCACGCTTGCCAAATTTGCATTTCGGCAAAACGTTCAATCAGCCATTCAGGTTTGTCTTTGCATAACACAGGAAGATTCAGAAATTCGCCTTGACCACACACACGTAACCAATCAGCGCGATAGGTCACGTAGCCAGCAAACACTTGCGCAATTTGTGAGGACAGCACCCAAATTTGCCGTTTCACTTCAGCATCGTTATCCGCTTGCTGTGAGCTTTTATGACTGTGCTTTTGTTGACCGACAATCTTTTTGAGTAAGAAATTTAGCGCATTGATCGCGTCAATGTCTTTATTCTGCGGCGCAGATTTATTTTCTGAATTTTGAAATGCTTGGCAGTAAATTTGCCAAATATAACCAAAAATTTGCCAGCGCATAATCGACGCGGATAACGGTGCTTGCGGCGCGCCATTGACGAGCTTTTGCTCTGCATCACGCTCAGCCAAACGTCCGTACAATTCCCATTGGAACGCGCCTAAGAAGTCAGTCGAGACCTGCGCCACAATGCCTTGTGTGCTGGCAAGATGCAGTTTGAGCCACACGCCTACACCATGGGATGGAATTAGAATCTGACGCGGTTCAAACACACCAATCGGATGCTCGTCAAAAAACGCCAACATTTCATCGAACAGACTTTCAATACGTTGGCTTTGAATAATTTTCAGCATCGATCGTTGGACTCAATTCTTGATTTAACTTTTGATTTAAATTTATTTAAATGTTTACTAAAAACAGCATGACTATTTAGCCAATTTCGATAATTCTATAGATCAGCACAAAGCACTGACATCTAACCATGTTTTAGCGATCGTTTCATCTGATGTTTTGGGTAAGATGGCTTTGTCGAAAGACTTTTCTCTTAAAACTATATTTTATAAATCGACCGCGCGGTTCGATCTAGTTTCTGATTACAATAAATTAATGCCTATTTAGGAAGGATATCCTTATGAAACTCGACAACACTTCTAGCAAAACACCAACCAGAATCGACCCTACGCTTGACCTTGATGCCGTCCGAACTGAATGTTTGGAGCTGGTCAAAAAACGTGCTTACTTTTCAGCTGGCGCATCCGCCGTGCCGATTCCACTCTTAGATGTCGCAGTGGACGCAGGTTTACTCAGCAGTCTCTTACCTGAAATCAGTTATAAGTTTGGTTTAGGTGAAGAACAAGCGGAAATCTTTGACCCAGAAACACGCGAAGTAGACTGGACAGTCGCACGTAATCGCGGTGTCGCTTTTGCGGGTCTGGTCGCCACCCGCGGTGTTATCCGCATGTCAATTCAAGGTATGGGCACGCGGATTTTATCGCGTCAAGTGATTAAGTTTGTTCCACTCGGCGGCACGATTATCGCAGCGAGCATGGGTTATTTCGTTTTCAAAAAGATAGCCACCAATCACGTCGATGACTGCTACAAAACGGCTAAAGGACTCCAGCTGAATCCATCAAGCCTAGCTTGATGGATAGCAACTAGAAGCCTATTTTGCGGACTATTTGGACTCATCCAATACCGCTTCCAAATGACGATTCAACGACTCAAGCACCGCCAACCGCGCGGTGTATTTGTCGTCGGTTGCCACGATGACCCACGGTGCAGCCGCGGTATTGGTATGTTCAAACATATCCGCAGCCGCCTGCAAATAATCATCCCAACGCTTCCGATTCCGCCAATCATCCGCAGTAATTTTAAAGCGTTTATGTGGCGTTTCTTGACGCGCGCTAAAGCGACGTTCCTGCTCCTCACTGCTAATGGCTAACCAAAACTTTAGAATAATCGTACCGCCCTCAATCAACCCTCGCTCGAAACGATTGATTTCTTGATAAGCATTTTGCCATTCGCCAGCACGTAAAAGCACTTCCACGCGCTCCACTAAAACGCGTCCATACCATGACCGATCAAAGATCGTCATCTTGGCTGATGTTTTCGACATTTCAGGTAACTTCGACCAGAACCGCCACAAATAAGGATGGCGTAGCTCATGCGGCTCAGGTGCAGCAATCGGGAACACTTGATATTGTCTTGGGTCAAGCGGTGCCACAATACGGCTAATCGCCCCACCTTTCCCTGCTGCATCCATCCCTTCAAAAACCAAAACTATGGATCTTTGTCCACAGCGATGAACCAATTTTTCTAATTTCTTTTGTGCCGCATTGATGCGTGATTTATAGGTTTCTTTTTCCATGGTCGCGTTATCAGGCGTATATAACGGCGCAGGTATTTCCGCGCGTTGCCATCGTCTTGCCGCCGTTGCAATCGGCAATCGAGGTTCAGCAAGTGCATCTAAGACCACATGACCAAATTTTAAATCACGTGCCGCTTCATCCGCACAATTAATCTCAATCCAATCTGAACCCATGTCCTTGCGTAGTTTTTGCAAAGTTTGATATTGATCTTTTTTTCGCCAATCCAGACCATGCAAATGCAACCATTTCTGATCACTCTTAGAGACATCGTCTAGTCGCTTTTGCAATTGATCCCACGACAAATCAAACCAGCATTTACACACAGTAATGCCTTGTGCACGC
>CAYJUB010000434.1:0-2765 GCA_964373145.1 uncultured Moraxellaceae bacterium | reverse complement strand
AACAATCGGCGGCAACACATAACAGGCTTGCGTGTGCGTCGTCGCGATGATTAGCTCGCCTTCATCAGTTGCGGTGAAATCGGAGGCTAAACGCTTGATATTATCCGCGTCGATCAGCATGCGATCAACAATGCTAGACAATGCCAAACCTGGTTCAGTCAGACCTAAAAGACGTTTGCCTTTACGAATGAAGAGTTGTACGCCAAGTTCATCTTCGAGGTCTTTAATGTGTTTACTGACACCCGATTGTGAGGTGTACAGTGCCGCCGCCGCTTCGGTGAGGTTATATTTTTGGCGTATCGTTTCGCGGATGATTCGTAATTGTTGGAAGTTCATAATATTACCGTCTCTATAATGCTAGCTCTCGTCGCATTCTCTAAAAAACATTCAAATAATCAATTCACTATGTATTTCATTGAAGACTTTTGAATCATTTCAGGAGAATTCGTTTATGAATAAACTGATCTATTAAAGTTATTCTATATGAATATTTAATAAATAAAACCATATTCTATATAATAATAATAGATAAGGTTTTTCATCATTTCATACATTAGTTTTCATAAAGCATCGCTGTGACTTAGGCTGATTTAATGTCTACTTGTTCAGACAGATCACGCTGAAACACATGCAAGTTCTTTGCCGTGATCCATACCTGCTGTTGTGGTTTCAAATTTAACGCTTCTAAACTGTCTGCATTGAGGCTGATTTCAATAATCTGACCCTGCGCATTCAGCACTTCGACATGGGTATGACCTGCTATCCACACTTCGCGGATCACCGTTGCAGCAAATGATGATTGGCCTTGCTGCGTGGTGTGAATTTCCAGTTCATGCGGACGTGCGAATGCAATCACATCACCTTGATGGAATGACGCAGGCAGAGCCAAGGTGTCCTGCTTCAGTTGCAGTTGCGAACCATTCACTTGACCTTCAAAGCGATTGGCTTGGCCTAAGAAATCAAAGACAAACGGCGTCGCAGGTTTTTCATACACTTCACGTGGACTGCCTATCTGTTCGACCCGACCTTGATTCATGACGATGATTTTATCCGCCACTTCCAGTGCTTCTTCCTGATCATGCGTCACGAAAATTGAAGTGATATGCAGTTCGTCATGGAGGTTGCGCAACCAACGGCGCAGCTCTTTACGCACTTTTGCGTCGAGCGCACCAAACGGTTCATCGAGCAATAACACACGCGGCTCAACCGCGAGCGCACGCGCCAATGCAATCCGTTGACGTTGACCGCCAGACAGTTGTGAAGGGAAGCGATCCGCCAAGAAACCGAGTTGCACCAAGTCCAAGAGTTGCAGAACACGACGTTTGATTTCATTTTCATTTGGACGGGTTTTGCGTGGACGCACGCGCAGACCAAAAGCCACGTTATCAAACACAGTCATGTGACGAAACAGCGCGTAATGTTGAAACACAAAACCGACTTGGCGTTGGCGCACATGGGTAGCCGTCGCGTCTTCGCCTTCGAGTAAGACATGACCGTGATCAGCACTTTCGAGTCCTGCAATAATGCGCAGTAAACTGGTTTTGCCACAGCCTGATGGGCCGAGCAGGGCAACCAATTCGCCTTCTGGGAAGTCTAGTGAAATGTCTTTGAGTGCATGGAAATCACCAAAGAATTTATCAATATTTTTTACTTGAATGCTCATCTTAATTTCTCGCTAATGTGTTTATAAAATCAATCTGTTTATCTAGTTGGTCTGTAATTAAGTCGCTTTGGCTTTTGCATCTTGGCTGGCGCGACCTTCAATCCATGTCTTAATCAACAAGGTGATGAGTGCCAAAAATGCCAGAAGCGATGCCACGGCAAACGCCGCACTAAAGCTATATTCGTTGTACAAAATCTCGACTTGCAGCGGCAGGGTGTTGGTCTCGCCGCGAATGTGCCCTGAAACCACTGACACCGCACCAAACTCACCCATTGCCCGCGCATTACACAAAATCACGCCGTAGAGCAGACCCCATTTGATATTTGGCAATGTCACATGCCAGAAGGTCTGCCAGCCATTTGCACCGAGGACAATTGCGGCTTCTTCCTCTTCCGTGCCTTGCGCTTCCATCAGTGGAATCAATTCACGGGCGACAAACGGTACGGTAATAAACACAGTCGCTAAAATAATCCCAAGCGGTGTATAGATGACTTTGAAATCAATATCACTCAACCATTCACCTAACCACCCGCGACTACCAAATACCAAAACCCACATCAAACCAGCGACGACTGGCGATACCGAAAACGGCAAGTCGATCAATGTAGTCAGCAGTGCTTTACCACGGAATTGAAATTTCGCAATCGACCATGCTGCTGCGAGTCCGAAAATCACATTCAAAGGCACCGCAACTGCAGCGGTTAATAACGTCAGTTTGACGGCGGACCAAGTTTCAGCGTTGACCAATGCATCCAAATACGTTTGCCAGCCGTGGCGAAACGCTTCAACAAACACAAGGACGAGCGGCAACAATAAACACAATACAAAAAACACCAAGCTAGTGCCCAAGATCAATGCACGCAGCCAACCAGCTTCACGCGTCGAATCGTTTTTTTGCAGGCGCTCAGCCAGCTCATACGCACTTAAAGAAGACCCTATACTCATGGCGGTACACTCACAATTCGCAAATATTTAAATGATTTATTAAAATTGACTTCATTTCACTGAGCTTGTCGAAGTGTGGTTGATGCGTAGCGCCGCACATTTCGACAGGCTCAATGAGCTATTTAGGTTTTCTCATGAAACTGCGGTGCGACCCGTT
>CAYJUB010000433.1:0-2779 GCA_964373145.1 uncultured Moraxellaceae bacterium | reverse complement strand
ATCAATTTCATCATTTGTTGCCTGAGTTTGATGCGATTGAAAATGTGACCATGCCGCTATTGTTTCGTCATGAAATGAGTGTCGATGATGCGCGCGAGCGTGCGATCGATTTGCTGAAACGCGTCGGTCTAGGACATCGCTTAGATCACAAACCCGGCGAGTTGTCTGGCGGTGAACGACAGCGTGTGGCGTTGGCACGTGCGTTGGTTACGCGCCCTGCGGTCGTGCTTGCCGATGAACCGACGGGAAATCTCGATCGTCGCACTGCGCGTGATATTCTGGATTTGCTGGGTGAGTTGCGCCGTGATTTAGGTATGGCGCTACTGGTGGTGACGCATGATGAAACCCTCGCTGCTGCTGCGGATCGAGTGATGCATATGCAAGATGGGCAATGGTTGGGTTGATTGGCTGGTATTATTTGTAGGGGAGAACCTCGGTGTTCTCCCGCTTTTTAGGGCAGAAACACAGGTCGGCCCCTACCTTCACTATTTTTCACCCTGACTATGCTTCTTGCGTTCTTCTTGGCGAATGCGTAAGTCACGGATCACGTGCCAGCGCCATAACCATTGCACAGTCACTTTTGCCAATGTCGCAACGACGAGTGCTTCGACGACCAATCCGACCAAAAGTGCCCGAATATCAAATTTAAAACCATATGAAGACAGCGGAGTTGTAGTCTCACCAAACATACTGTTGGTCAGGTGGACAACAATGATTTTGATCTGTGCAATGTCGAGTAGCGGAATACCGAAAATCACCGAACCTAAACAATAACTTGAATAAAAGATTGGAATTAACGTAAATGGATTGGTCACCCATGTGAGTGCAATACTAAGGGGAAGATTGACGCGAAAGACAATGGCACAAATCGCAGCGATGAGCATCTGTGATGGAAATGGAATCCAAGCACAAAGAATTCCCCAAAATACTGCACCCGATATGGATCTTCGGTTAATATGCCACAAATTGGGCTCAGTGATTCTACTGCCAAGACGATGCATGCCCGGAAGATTGACAATATGTTCAGGCTTGGGCATGTGACGTCGAATAAATTTTTTGGGCATATCACTCTTGCTGAAGTTTAAGTGGCTATATAAAAAAACGCACTATGATGAATAAATATGTCAATAGTGCTGTTTATATAATCAAATCGCCTTAAAAATATAACCATTACAATAATTATAAATTGAGATACACGTTGAATCGTCGTTTACTTCATCTAAAAAAAGCACCGCATGATTACAAACCCAGCGCCTTAGCTTGGATTCTAACGGCTTTCACCCTAGGTGTCATGACAGCAGCACTGAATATTCACCTTAATTATGTATGGGTTTGGTCGTGTGTTGCTTTGTTAACCGTTTCGGTTGCTGGGCTTAAGGCGCGGCATTCCGCGTATCGATTTGAGTTTTGGTGTTGCGGATTCGCTTTCTGTATCGCGTTTGCATTTGGCATGGGACACATAAAGAGTGCAATAAGCGATGCTGTCGCTGACCGCTTACAAGCCCCTGAAACCGTCAATGCGTTGGTACGCGTGGTTGGAATCAGTGCTGGCGTTGATGAAAATTGGCGGCAAGTGGTTGAGCGAGTCGATGATGTTGATGGATTACCCAAGCGTTGGTTGCTTTATCCAAAGTTCGCGGTGAATGCGGCGCAGAGACGACCCATTGCCAATCTACGCGCTGGTGAACTTTGGCAAGTGACCGTGAAGTTGTCACCGCCGCATGGGATTGCCTCGCCAGCAGCATTTGATCAGGAGCAGTGGCTAATAACTGAGCATATTGGGGCGACGGGTTCGTTAGAATCTGCAGTATTGGTGAATGATGCTGCTGGTAGTTTGTCGGATCGTGTTGATCGTTTTCGAAATGACATCCGTGATCATTTGGCCCAATTAGATTCACCGGCACGCGCGGTTTTGTTGGGCTTGCTCACAGGTGATCGTGCGTTGATTGACCCTGATGTGCGCCAGTTATATCAGCAAGCAGGCATTAGTCATCTCATGGCAATTTCAGGCCCACATGTGGTTTTTGCGGCGCTGATGGTGGCGTGGGTCATCCAACGGTTTTTGAATTTAATGCCATCGATTTACCTACGTATTCCTCGGAAATTCATTCTGTTACCCATCGTCATGATGGTTGTATTGGGTTATGCGTTGCTCGCAGGTTGGGGCGTGCCTGCACAGCGAACGGTATTGATGGTTGGAGTTTCTACCGTATTGACGCTGTTCGGTCGTCGATGGTCAACATTTATGATTTTGCTCATCGCCTTAGCGGTCAGTTTGATGAATGATCCTTTAGCGATTTATCAAAGCGGATTATGGTTGTCATTTGTTGCGACGGCGATTTTGATCAGTTTGGTTCGGCAGCCATTGCCTGTGGGAACACCGATTCAGCGTGCCATTCAATTGATTCAACAACTCATTAAATTACAAACCGCGATGTTTGTTTTATTGATTCCTGTGACGCTGGCATTTTTTCATCAGATTCCGTTGTTTTCGATCGTAGTGAATTTAATTGCCATTCCATTGATTGGTTTGTTGGTCGTTCCACTTAGTTTGATTTCGCTAATGATTTGGCCAATCTGGGCAGGACTTGCGGATGCGCTTTGGATTCTGGCGGCATGGATGTTGGAACAGTTGCATTGGCTGTTGCTGAAATTACCTTTGATGGTTTTTTATGATGCGTTGACGCCTGTGATGTTGATTGGGTTGTCGCTCGCCATGTTGATCTGGCTTGTACCGAAAGGAAGTTTTCCACGCGGGTTGATTATTCCTTGCTTGCTG
>CAYJUB010000432.1:0-2785 GCA_964373145.1 uncultured Moraxellaceae bacterium | reverse complement strand
AACCAATGGAGGTACGTTATTCCTCGATGAAATTGGTGACATGCCATTTGAAACGCAAACGCGTTTATTGCGTGTATTAGCGGAAGGTGAGTTCTACCGTGTCGGCGGTCATATGCCTGTGCATGTGGATGTGCGTATCATCGCGGCAACGCATCAAAATCTGGAAAAATTGGTTGCTGAAGGCAAGTTCCGAGAAGACTTATATCATCGCTTAAACGTGATTCGGATTCACATTCCGCGCTTGCGTGATCGCAGCGAAGACATTCCGATGTTGGCTGAACACTTCCTGCAACGTGCTGGGCATGAGTTGTCTGTCGAACCTAAACAACTCCGCAGTGAAACCGCAGCTTTCCTGCAACAACTCCCTTGGCCGGGGAATGTGCGTCAGTTAGAAAACGCTTGTCGTTGGTTGACTGTCATGGCGAGTAGCCGTGAAGTGTTGTTGACGGATCTTCCGCCTGAACTTCGTACGCCGAATATTGCGCAATCGCCAGCTGCTGTAAAAGCTGATGGTATCGCAACGGGTCAACTGCTTGTACAAGCACCGATTCAGGCGCTTGAATGGGATGCTGCACTGGGCTTATGGGCAAAGCAGCATTTGATGAGTGGCGAGCAGCAGATTCTTAATACGGCGACACCAATGTTTGAGCGCGTGATGATTCTGGCGGCCCTTGAGCATAGCCAAGGCAAAAAGCGTTTGGCTTCTGAATTACTGGGTTGGGGTCGAAATACTCTAACGCGGAAGTTGAAAGAGTTGGGTATTTCAAGTGCAGATGATGATGACGATGCGGCTTAACGTTTAAAGTTTTACAGACTTCTGAATGAATAAACCTCACAATTATATTGATTGTGGGGTTTTTTATGCATGCTAGTTATTGGGCATCCTACGTCTAATCAACTTACATGAGCTTTAAGTTGAAGGTGATTTTCCATTGATGATCTAACAACCTTACAGAGAAAATGAGAATGAAAATTAATAGACCAGAGAATGAAAATATTTCGATTTCAGGGGGAGATGCAATAACTATTCTTCAAGAAACGCGTGTAAGTTGGGCTTGGTAGGTTGGCGCTGAGGAACGAAGCCCAACGATTTAGGTGGCAGTTTTTAGCATTAAAAACATTTTCGAATCCAATGTGTTGTTGGGCTTCCTGCGTCTGCCCAACCTACGTGAACTTAAAATAATAACCTTCAATTACTAATTTCTCATTTGTGTGCATGTTTTGCTGCTTCTATTTTAGCTTTCCAATCTACACGCGGTGGAATTCCTGCACAACTTGATGAAAGCCACCGACTTTTGATATCAATGTGACTTTTGCCTGCTTTGGGAGAGGTAATATCAATTGTTCCCACCACTTTTTCTGTTGTAATGGCTTCGGTCGTCACTACTGAATTTGATGCTTCAGGTGCAGGGCAGATTCTCTGCAATGTCATTTTCTTTGGTGAACTCGAAATAATTTTTCGTGTACATGAGCCGCTTTCTGGCCCATCAAGCATCTTATTCTGATTCAGGTCTTCTTGGGTAATACAACTTTTATCAATATGTGGTTTTTGAACGGCTTGCATTTGTGCTTGCATCATTTTACGCATTTCAGGAGGCATTTTTGCAAGCGTATCTGCGGGAATACTTGCTTGGCCCATTGACGTCGTCGTCGTTGTTTCCCATGCGCCAGTTTTGACATGAAGAGATGCAGCAAGGGTTATTGTGGGTATGGTGAGTGTGATCAAAAGTAGACTAGTTTTGAACATTGCCATGACCGGTACTCCGAAATTTTATGATCTATTTATTTACTTTATTCTTGGGTAATTCTTAATCAATGGAGTGTTGCATAAGTTTTGATCGTTAGGCAACGTGCAAATGACCAACAACAAAAAAGCCCTCAAGCTAAATGCTCAAGGGCTTTTTTATATCTATCGCAAGCGATAGTTACCACAAATTAGTGGTGGGGGCGAAGAGACTCGAACTCTTACACCTTGCGGCGCCAGAACCTAAATCTGGTGCGTCTACCAATTTCGCCACGCCCCCAACGGCGCGTATCATACCAAGATCAGAATCAACTAGATAGCCTTAAAACACTCGTTTTAGTGAATTACACAAACACTAGGCGAATAATTAAACAGTTCAAGTTGTTGCGTCTGATTCTTCGACTCTTTTTCGGCTCAATTTGCCATGCGAAAGCACGTAATGCTGACCGATTGGATCAAGCGGATCATGTAAGTGTAAAGTTACTGGATGCTTATGCGTGAATCTTCCGTAAGGATGCGCAATCGGGAATGCATGAGCTAAGTGATCTTTAACCCGTTTTAAAATCCACGGGTGAGCGGCAATATTCAAATTTAAGAACGCAGCTTTGCGTCCATAAAAATCTTGCCAAATGCCTAAATCATAGGTGAATCGTCGAAAGTTATCTTGAAACTCATCGAAATCATTGGCATTAAAGCTGACGGTTCTTGTTATTTTCTTAAACAAAAACCGCCCTGACTGTTCGTCAGCTGTAGTATAGAAAGACTTATTGGAAGGTTCTTTTTCAACTGACAAAACATACTCCAGAATTTAGATTAAAAGTTAATAATTAATCTACACGCAATAATTCGTTCAAGCCTGTTTTAGAACGAGTTTGCGCATCGACTTTCTTCACAATCACAGCTGCGTACAGACTGTATTTACCATTTGCAGAAGGTAGGTTACCTGCTACAACAACCGAGCCAGCAGGGACGCGACCATAAGTCACTTCACCCGTTTCACGGTCATAAATCTTGGTTGATTGACCAATGTAAACACCCATT
>CAYJUB010000431.1:0-2787 GCA_964373145.1 uncultured Moraxellaceae bacterium | reverse complement strand
ATTGCAGTAGTTTTGATGCTTTTTTATGCAAAATATTGGTGAAAAAATAGGCTATACATTAGCCTATTTTTTTGTTATAGCCTGCATCAAATTATTTGCTTTATTTGACAGGGTCAAGCGCAAACACTGGCATCTGATTCCGTTTAATCTTTAAAACAAACTCAACTTGAGTGGGGTGGTTGACTGAGATTCTGGCTTGGGCGTTATAACCTGTTTTTAAATATTGCGATGGATGGATGACTCGACCCGACAATACTTTGCGGTCTTTTAATACAAGGACGCGTAAGTTTGGATAAGGCTGACTTTCACTGGCTTTATTCGTCATGGTTGCAGTGAAAATTGTAGAATCCTGTGGTGATGGTTGGAACGGTCCCGCCACGACATTGCTCATTTGAATCTTGCTTAAATCAATTAAAGGCACATCGCAGCCAACCATCAGACATGCCTTATGCATGAACGGCTGATATTTGGTGTTTGCTGCGAGTCGATCAAAATTAAAGAAAATGTATTGTGCGACTAATAATCCCGCCATCAAGATCAAGATAATGCCCCATGCGAAGACGTGGACAAAATCAAATTTGTACCATTTCTTTGGAGAAGAGAGGCGACCCAGTGTGACATTTTTTTTGGTAATACTGACAGGCATGGGTAAAGCTTTGGATTTCTTTTTAGATCGTTGATTTGCGTGGAAATCATTCATGCTTGGTAAAGCACGATTTGTTTTAGTGTTTACGTTAGATGCTGGAATATTATTCTGGTTAAGGTAACTCATGAGATCTTCGTCAGACGTTGGTTCACTTGTGTCTGATGTGGTTTCTAAAGATCCTGTTTTAGCCTTAGGCGGTTGGGATTGAGTATGGTCTTCTTCATCGGTTGGTTGAGCAAGCGGGTTGGTTGGGTTCGCTGTTTCAGTTAGCCATTCCTCATTAAACTCATGGTTTAACGGTTCTAGTGGTTCTTCAAGCGAAGAGTCTAAGTATGCATCAGGATTGGGCTGTAATGGATCTCTTGGTTCTGGTTCAGGATGCTCATTCGGCAGCACTGCGAGATCTAATTTTTCTTTCTTTTCGGTGTGTTCAAAGTCGATGATCGATGGCAAAGGGAGTTTTTTTTGTTCTAAGAAACTATCAAGTGCTTTATCAAAGCCTTTGTTTCGGCTTGAATCTATTTTGTGTAGATCAACGATATGTGATCGGTTAGCGTTTGGGGTAAGCGTTGCTGGTTTGCTTGGTTCGCCCTCAGCTCCCGCTGCTGGTGGTGCATTGCTTGTCAGTAAGTAATCGTCCGCTTTGAATACTTGAAAACACTTTCCGCAACGGGTGTAACCATCGCGGATTGCAAGTTGTGCATTGCTAACTGCAAATACACTGGAGCAGTAAGGGCATCGAGTTTTTTGTGTAGTCACGGGTATTCCCTATTCTTTTAGCAAGTAAAAACAATCAAGCATGTAATCCCTACATAACCACTTACTTATAAACCACCCAAATCTTTAGATCAAGATTTAACAAGTCGATGACCTGACAAGCGACACCAGTTCCCGTCGCGATTTGCTCGTTCATCCAAATTGAACCATGGAGCATATGCTTCGCGTACACCGTCAACTTGCTCATCAATCAAACCTGCTAGAGCGATTAGTCCATTGGGCAAGCAATATTCTGCAAAAGTGGGTGCAAGTTCCATCAATGGTTTTGCAAGGATATTAGCGACGATAACATCACTTTGTAAGTTTGGAAACTGTTTGTTTAACTCTTCAGGCAAGCCCACCCAAATCTGTGACGTAGTTCCATTTTTTTCTGCATTTTGCCGAGTTGCAAGCAATGCTTGTGGGTCGATATCGGTGGCATAAACTGCTTTTGCGCCGAGCAATAATGCAGCAACACCGAGGATTCCTGAACCGCATCCATAGTCGATGACGACTTTATCTTTCATGTCGGTTTTGCCGAGCCATTGGAGGCACATAAATGTGCTGGCGTGGTTGCCTGTGCCAAACGCGAGACCTGGATCGAGCATCAGATTGACCGCACTCGGATCTGGCGGAGTGAGCCATTCAGGCACAATCCAAAAGTTGTCGCCACATTGAATCGGTTCGTAATGATCCATCCATGAGCGTTCCCAGACTTGTTCTTCGAGATAATCGTAGAAGGCGCGTACAGTCGGTGCTTGCGCTTGAACAAAAGCGATGATTTGATCTGGATTGGTCGGTTCTGATTCGGTGTGCGCGAGGTCGATATTCAATGAATCAACCACTTCATTGAATAGTCCGGTAACAATCACTTTATCCCAAATAGGGGTTTCACCCGGTAATGGCTCAAGCAGTGGTTGATCGGCGGCATCATCCAGAATAACACTGACTGCACCAACGGATTCGAGCAGAGTTTCAACCAGTTGCACTTCATTTTTTGTCACTTCAAAGCGAATTTGTATCCAACGCATAATTCTTTCCTAGGAGCCTGTTGAACAGGCTATTTGTTTAATCTTTAATAAATTGAATAATTAATGTTTTGCTGCAACTTCTGGTAATGCCGTCACGCGGAAGACTAAACATTTCAGATAATCTGATTCAGTCATCGGAATGAGGCGCGGATGATCGGCGGCAGGGTGCGCTTCATGCACCATTTGCACATGTTTATTTTGGCGACGTGCGACTTGTTGCACGATGCGAATGAGTTCGTCGCGGTCTAAATGGAGTGAGCATGAAGCAGAAACCAATAATCCGCCGTCTTTGACGCGCTGAATTGCGCCTTCATTCAGAAGGAAATACGCTTGACGACCTTGTTCAAAGTCACG
>CAYJUB010000430.1:0-2788 GCA_964373145.1 uncultured Moraxellaceae bacterium | reverse complement strand
ACTGCAAAATATCCTCAATCATCCGATTCATGCGATTACTTTGCTTTTGAATCATATTCAGCAAAGGAAGTTCATCAGGATGGGTCACCATCTCCGCCAACAACTCCCCTGCTTGGCTAATCGCCGCCAAGGGATTGCGGATTTCATGGGCAATACTTGCCGTCAAACGCCCCAGAGATGCAAGCTTCATTTGTTGCGCTTTTTGGTTCACGCGACTTAAGTTTTCGAGAATCACAATCGTCGGCGCAGAATGGAGTTGCATGGCATTCACATGCGGCACACGCGCATCATCCAACGGAATCAGTTGGACGCTCAGTGCCAAATTGCTTTCATTGGCATCCAATACAAAAGGCGTCAAATGCTGATTGGCAAGCGCCTCACTGACTTGACGCTTCAAGGGCAATGAGAGCTGCGTCAACGTCCAGCCATGCACCGCGTTGGGCTGATGCAGCCATTGGCGAGCCGCTTCATTGATGACCATCAAGCGTTGCTCTTGATCAAACACGACGACGCCCGTGTGCATCCGTTCAACAATGTGCTGGTTAATCACTTGCAGTTGCTGCGCCTGCTTAGTCTGTGAGAAAACCTCCTGTTCAACCACGCGCAAACGGCGCGTGACCAATTGCCCTAAAATCGAAATTGCAACAAAACTGACCGCCAACAACGAAACCGAACTCACCATCTGCAAGTCATTATCACGGATGAGCGAAAAATAAAACTGCTGATAGATCACCGTAATTGCAGCAAGCAGTGCGATCGCCATGGCGCGGCCTTGCGGCAGCAAAATACTCGCCGCCATAACCATCACCAAATACAGCATCGACAATTGCAGACTTGGCCCGCCATTGGCATACAACATGAGCGTCAACGCCACAACGTCGAGTGCCAACATCGCAAAAATTTGCACGTCCTGATAGAACGGCCAATAGCGCAACAACAGATAAGCAATGACCGTCCCTAAACAATAGGTCGTCACCGTTTGCATGTAGAGAGAAGGATCGTTAATACCAACCGCAGGATTATTTGCAGTCAATAAAAATAAACCGATCAAGAAAAATGACAAACCAATCCGATAACCAGCGTAAATAAAATTAATACGCTGGAAAGGTGTGGCGATCAACGAACTAGGTAGTGTTGAACGTGTCATAGGATGGCTTTTAGAAACTAAGGAGTGATCAATCGATAGCGCATAGCGAGATGAGTCAGTTTGACATCACTGTCGATTTGAAGTTTTTCAAAAATACGATAACGATAGGTGTTAACTGTTTTGACGCTGACAAACAAGCGATCGGCGATTTCCTGCGCACTGACGCAATTCACCACCATCATCGCAACTTGCATTTCACGCTCAGACAACAAATCAAACGGTGAATTTTGTTGATCTGATAAGTAACTCGACGCGAGCTGTTCAGCAATATCCGCACTGAAATATTTACCCCCTTGGATCACTTTACGGATCGCCCGGACCATTTCATCCAGCGGCGCACCTTTGGTGATATAGCCACTTGCGCCAGCTTTCAACAACATCGATGGGTAGGGTTCTTCGCTCAAACCACTGACTGCAAGGATTTTAATGCCTGGAACCGATTGCAATAAGCGACGCGTCGTTTCAACGCCCCCAATCCCAGGCATGTTGACATCAAGCAAGACCACTTCTGGTTGATGCTGACGTGCCAGTTCAATGGCTTGCTCGCCTGATTCGGCTTCTCCAACAATTTGAATATCTGGGGTGTCCGCAAGCATGCGGCAAATTCCTGTGCGGACTAATTCATGATCATCAACAACGAGAACTTTGATCAACTGTGCCTCTCCGTTTGCATGGCTTTTCTTTACTCGAACCCAAATTCGAATCTTTTATAAAAATAATAGTAGCAAGAAGACTTTAACTTAAATCAAGCTATGACTAAAAACTACATGCAATATAGCACCTCACTACGGTAATTATCTATCCTTATATGCCGTAACTCCTCTCACTTTAACACTTTCACTCACAAAAACATGACCAACAGCCTGTTCATAATCGTGAAAAACAATCAGACTCGATCACACCCACTTACTCTGGTTGTTATTTAATGTGTTTGTGTAAAATTTAATCAAAAAACATTTGACTTTGTTTCATGAAACGAACACTCTTCATATATCGCTGCATGTAACGCACAAATGAATTCTGAGCATCCATGCTATTGAAAATGGGTCGAATCATCTCAATATAAGTCGTATAGCAATTTTTTCTTTAGATTGCTGCATTTTTGAGAACCAGCACACAGTTTAGCGAACTGTTATTAATCACGAAATATTTAGTAGTAAAAGATCCGCTTAAAAGCTACAACGGATGGAACTCATTCCTTTATAGTGCGTTCCCTACACAGTTTTCCCCCGAATACCGTTTTTGGAGAAAATGTTCAGTCTTTAAGCGATATAGCATCAATAGGCAAGGATGGGTATTTCCATAAAATACTCAGCAATCAGGACGAGACACATGAAGACATCACTACAGACTACACGCCTTAATCGCCCGCATCATTTGCTGGTGATTAGCATTTTATCGTGGCTCGTCTCCACACCTGCTTCCGCCAATCTCCAGATCACGCAGAACACCAGTCAGCCTATTCAAAAAGCCAGCACATCTGTGAACTGGGCAAACAATGCAAGCAACATTAATCGTGCAAGTCGAATCATGCACAACGATGTTGATAATGAAGAAAATCAAGACTTAACTATTGATATCCGTTCATTACCCAAAAATACAGCTCCGACCAACCGTGCTGGCTCATTGTCGGGTAGATCG
>CAYJUB010000429.1:0-2800 GCA_964373145.1 uncultured Moraxellaceae bacterium | reverse complement strand
TCCCTTTGAAAAAGGGAGGTTGGGAGGGATTTTGCTTTTGATCTAATAAAAACTTACATCTGAATCGCTGAATAAAGCGCAATCGCTGCGAATGCAGCAAACACAGAAGCCGCAATGCGTTGAATCAAATGCAGCGGTACTTTTGCTTGAATGAATTTGCCCAGTAAAATCGCAAGTGCAGCCACACCGACCAAACCTAGCCAAGAACCTAAGCCAACCGCAAATGGCGCGTGATATTTTGCCGTGAGTGCAACCGTTAATAATTGCGAAGCATCGCCCCATTCAGCAGCAAACAAAACAGTAAATGAAACCAATGCCATTTTAAATGGTGAAGTGGTTACTACTGATTTTACTTCTTCATCTTCACCTGCATGACTTGCTGAGCGCCATAACACAATTGCGCCAACCGCAAAGAGTGTTGCCACGATATACGCGACGACATTTTCTGGTAATTTAGTCAGTAAAGACCCTGCGACAACTGCAATGATACATTGCGCTAAAAACGCTAAACTCACGCCAATAAATACAGGAATCTTATGATAGCGTGTAGAAAGAATCAGCGTAGCAATCAATGTTTTATCGGGCAGCTCTACAAGCAACATCGTGCTAAAGCTGGAGAGGAAGGCAGCCCAGTTCATATACTGTAGTCCTTCGAGAGATGAGGTTTGGAGTAAAGCAGAGGTGTATGAAAAATGATGTATTTTTCAGCGTGAATTTTAAGTTTTATGCATAACCCTGTCAAACCGAATGCAGTAATAACATCGTATTCTGGCTTAGTTTTTTAGTTCATTTTCAGTCATGCGCGCAATCAGAAAATCCAGAAAACAGACAATGCGTGAAGAAAGTTGAGTATTACGGTAATACACCGCATTAATCGGCTGACGCACCGCAATGGTTTCATGCTCAAGCACGCGAACTAAGTTTCCACGTTTGCGATCTTCGCCCGTCATAAACTCTGAAATGCATGCCAAACCGACATCAGCTAATGCCAATTTTCTCGCTGTTTCGCCATTAGAGACACGAATCGTCGGTTGAATTTGCCAGCTATCGCCGTGTTCATGTCGAACTGGCCATTGATTGAGATGTTCAGGGGAGTTAAATCCAATTAAGCAATGTTGATCTAAATCAGCCGCACAGGTTGGCATTCCATATTTTTCCAAATAGGCGGGACTCGCAAGAATCGCGCGATGACTAGCTGGTAATGCACGTGCATGCAGTGTCGAATCACGCAAAGTCCCAATCCGAATTGCAATATCCGTATCGTGGGCTAATAAATCAATAAAGACTTCATCGGTATTCAACTCAAGCTCAATCTCTGGATATAACGCTCTAAAATCCGAAACCAAAGGCACAATCACATGCAACATAAACGGCGAGGCGGCATTTACACGCAAACGTCCTGCAGGCTTTTGTCGTCTCAAAGCAATCTGATCTTCAGCATCATCGACTGAAGCCAAAATATTGCGTGCATGAATTAGAAATGCATTACCTTCTTCGGTGAGCGCTAATCTTCGCGTTGTTCGATTCAATAATGTCGTTTCTAACTTTTCTTCCAATCGACTTAGCGCACGACTAACGCCTGAAACCGTTTGCCCTAATGTTTCTGCTGCCGCAGTAATCGAGCCTGTATCAACGACTGTACGAAAGGCGAGAAGTTCTTCTAATGTCGTTTTCATAATGATTGATTGATCATTTTTAGTTTAAAAGGAATCATGAATAAATTGACTATTATTGATTATTAGTCAACTATGTTATCCAGATTATACTATTTTATGAAAATAACAATAAGCAGATAATGCCTTCATTCTTTCACGGAGCATGAATATGCCCATTGCCTTACTCGCCCTGACCGCAGGTGCTTTCGGAATCGGTACTACAGAATTTGTCATTATGGGTTTGCTATTGCAAGTCTCTGCTGATCTTCATGTTTCTATTGCCGCCGCAGGATTATTGATTTCAGCCTACGCACTCGGCGTTGCGATTGGCGCGCCAGTTTTAACCATATTGACCCGACATATGCCGCGTAAAACAGTGTTGTTGGGATTAATGGTGATTTTCATTGTTGGGAATATTGCATGTGCACTAGCGCCTGATTTTTATAGTTTGCTGGCGGCTCGTGTGCTGACTTCATTGACGCATGGTACGTTCTTTGGTGTGGCGTCTGTCGTTGCAACAACGCTCGTTCCAGCTGATCGTAAAGCCTCAGCGATTGCCATCATGTTTACAGGTCTTACAGCTGCGACATTGCTAGGTGTGCCTGCCGGCGCTTGGCTCGGTTTGCATTACGGCTGGCGCTCGACGTTTTGGGCAGTATCCATAATTGGTGTGGTTGCGATGCTCATTATTGCCTTCTTTGTACCGCGTGACACCAACCGTGAAGAGCTTGGTTCGTTGCGTGATGAGTTGACCGTACTACATCGTCCACAAGTTTGGCTTGGATTGTTAATGACTGTCTTTGGCTTTGGTGGTGTGTTTGCGCTCTATACCTATATTCAACCAATTTTGACCCAAATTACGGGCTTTTCTGATGCTGCGGTTTCACCGATTCTGTTGGTCTTTGGTGGTGGGATGATTATCGGAAACTTAATTGGCGGTAAGCTCGCTGATAAACGTTTGATGCCAACACTTTTAGGCTCTCTCATATTCTTAGCTGTTGTTTTAGGAGTGATGACGTTTGCGATTCATAGTCCAATTGCTGCGGTTTTATTTGTTGGACTGCTTGGTATCGCGGCATTCGCAACTGTTGCACCATTACAAATGCGCGTGCTTGAAAAAGCGCATGGTGAAGGTCAAAACCTTG
>CAYJUB010000428.1:0-2803 GCA_964373145.1 uncultured Moraxellaceae bacterium | reverse complement strand
CTGAAAACACTGCGCTCATGGGTTCAAATTTAACCTCATCTAGTACAGCCCCTAACTTTTTATTCAAGAGTTTTTGAATTTAATGATCCACACCAATCAGATGTAGGGATTCCCAACGGGGACGTTGGGAACCAGAAAAAGGTCTAAGCCTTGCCAGTAAAGGATTTCAGCGATTTTGTGATGTCTTTTTGGCGAAGCTCGAGCAGATGTTTAGCCTAACCTCAAAGCCTTACACCACAACGCTTTCAGAGCTTTTAGCAGAGCTGCATGGTGTGTGTACGTTTTTTAGGGTTCAGTTCAGCTGAGTTTTTTTAGGGTTTAAGATGGATAGTTTTCAGGGATTATAGGTGTTCCCACAGGTGGGTAAATTCAAAGGTATAAGGCGCAATAAGATTTAACTTATTGCGCCAACATGTAGACTTAATTACCCATTGAACCTGCTGAAATCGCTTGTAAGATACTCCTAAAATTCAATAGCCAACTTTTGACTTCCGAACATGATTCAAAACTAACATTTGTTTCGACTGAGAACTCTCGCCATTGTTCAGATAATTCAGGTATAAGCCTGTCTATTTCCAAAATTATTTCCAAAATAGAGTTATCTGCACAATATTGCTGAGCAATTTCAGATAGAGCTCTATCGCTAAAATCCGAATATTGCACATCACCAGCCATGATTCCTATCAAATTAGGCGAGTTTTTTAACAATGACATGTATTTCACCTTAATTTAGGGTAAGCGGTTAGTACTCCCCAAGCTCCTTTACCATTGCCCCGTAAAATAACGTTAGCGTTACTAGAATTTATGACTGCACTACTTCCTCGTTCAAACCCTCGACCAAGAATACTTGAGCCAGTATAAGTCAGGGGTAATGAACCTTTAGCACCCGCAGCAGTCCATGCTGTGATCTCCGCTGAATTTTGCATCATCGCACCAGAAATTGCTTGTCCAGCAGTTGTTGCATTTGTAAAAGTTGAGGAACTTGAAAGCTTACTAGACAATGCGAATCTATTTAATAAGTAACCATCGGATTGACCAATATGACGTTCAATAGTATGACCACGAAAAGCACCACCCTCGAACCCTTTTAGGGCACTGAGCGAGCCATTTTCAATCCCCGCTGCTCTTCCAAGACCAGCACCCCCACCTGCTAACGCAGTCGCCATAAAAGAAGTAGCACCAAAAGTCGGATTACTGCTTAGATAACTACCTGTAGTTCCAAGGTAGTTGGCTGTAGCTAAACCATAACCCCAATTATCCATCTGCTGGTTTGTCCAAAAATTTCCAGTTGTAACCGCATTAGAGAATCGTTCACCAAGACCGCTGAAGTTAAAATTGAAGTCAATCAGCCCTGTCGGATCGACATTATTTACAGGGTTATTTGATGCATAACTATAAGGATTGAGACCTGCCTCCAGCCCAGTGGGATCAGCTTCCATATACCGTCCCAACTCAGGATTGTAATAACGATTATGGTTGTAATATAAACCACTTTGAATATCGTAATACTGACCTGGGAAGCGTAGATTCACCTCCACCCCATTAGTTAACCCTGTCGCAGGTTGCAACACACCAAACGCATCAGTATCCCAGGACCACACAGTTTGTTGCGTAGTGGCATCAATGCCCCGTCTTGGCTTGTTTTGATGATCAGTCACAAGATACACAATACGATTACCAGAATATACCGCAGCAATCGGACGATCACCCAACCAAATATACTCGACAATCAAAGCACCGTTACCCGTGTATTCACCAATCAAATGACTGGACTCATCATACGCATATTGTCGATCTAAGCTCGAACCACTACGGAACGTGCGTTCGTTGAGATGGTTATAGTCAAATGACATACCTGTATACAAGCTATTTCCGGGTACAGCACCTTCTAGCTTACGACGACCAGCATAATCGTATGTTGACGTGCCTTTGTAAGTGTCTTTCAACTCACCTTGACTTGAGAAAACTAAATTCTGAGCAAAAGAATCCTTTGTCCACGAACTTAATCGATTACCTGTATAGTCATATGCTGCAGCCGTATAAGCTAGACCAGTCGTACCTGTTGTAGTTCAACTAACGCAAGATGTTTGGTGCGCAATGCGCACCCTACTTGCTGGTTTTATTGCTTTCTTTGTTACCCGCTGACCAAGTGCTTACACACCTCATTGCAAACACATACAGTCCTACCCTCAGAATCCTCCCAACGCTTGTTATATTGGTTTTCACAACCTTTGTGAAACCGATGCATACGCTTCGAGGAGAAAATCATGAGCACCGATTCAATCAACGAGCAATGGAAAGAAATCGTCAGCAAAGCCAAAGAGTTTTGGGCCGACTTAACCGATGAGGACATCGAGAAAGCAAGAGATGGGCGCGATCAGCTTGAAGGTGTAGTCCGAGAAAGATTTGGCAAAACCAAAGAAGAAGCTCAGCAAGAAGTACAAGAATTTTGGAATATTCACGATCCCGCAAAAATGCCAAAACCGATTCCTTATACAGATGATTGAGTAGCAAAAACTCAGAACATCACCAAATGCATATCCATCAGTTACAAAAACCTCTTTTGGATATACATTGCGATTACAAATTCAAGAAATTGTTACTTAGTTCTCACCAAGTTCACACAGCACACTTAGAACTAGCACACTCGTGCTATCTACATATTTTGAGAACCTGTTATCTTTGTGCGCATAGCGAGATGATAGAACCTATTCACGGGAATCAGTCACACAGTTACCCCATATTCCTCCCAGAATATGCCCAAACTGACTCTTCTTACAGTCATTTTTTTTGGGCGTAAAAC
>CAYJUB010000427.1:0-2804 GCA_964373145.1 uncultured Moraxellaceae bacterium | reverse complement strand
GATGGTTTTAATTAAAGGATTAGTGATTTCCATAGTGATGTGAATTGATGTTCTTGAGGAGCAGTATATGAAAGCAGCAATCGTTAAAACAGCAACTTTGACCGCGTTAGTTTCCTCATTATCTTTGTTGGGAGCTTCTGCACACGCGGCTAGTGCACCACTGCCAACATTCCCGAGCTTGGCTGGTCCGCTGACAGCGAATGCTAAGCCATTCAGTTTTGATGCGGGTCCAGTAGGTAACGTATTTGTCACTGGTGTGGTCAGTGGTGTTGTACAGGCGCAAAGCAATCCAGTTCCTGGCATTGCAAGTTCGCAAACCGATATTAGCAATGCTCAGGTCTTTATTAATAAGACAGATGGTCTAATACAGTTCTCTGGTCAGTTCGGTAGCTATTCATTACCAGCTTTGGGTGTTCCTTATCTGAAAGCTGAGAAAATGACACAAGCGACTTATGGGGTATTTTCACAAGGCTATATGAAGATTGTTCCATCAGCTAACTTTAATGTGATGGTTGGTAAATTGCCAACATTGATGGGTGCTGAATATACTTTTTCGTTTGAGAATATGAACATCCAACGTGGTCTGCTTTGGAACCAAGAGCAAGCCGTTAGTCGTGGCATTCAAGCAAACTACACATCAGGACCGATCGCAGTTTCAGCATCCTTCAATGATGGCTATTACTCGAATAAGTACGATACTTTATCACTCGCAGCAATCTATACGTTAGATAGTTCAAACATTTTTGCATTCTCAGGTAGCGGTCATATTGGCTCAGAAAGTGATGAAGCAAGCTTTGCAACTTCACCATACTTGAACAATGGTCAAATTTATAACTTGATCTATACGCATACTAATGGTCCATGGACAATTCAACCGTATTTACAATACAACCGAGTTCCAGCACTTCCATCACTAGGTTTGTCGACAACGTCTTCGTCAACCACTGGTGCAGCGTTGTTGGCTAGCTATAAATTCAACGACAATGTCAGCTTGCCTGTTCGTGCAGAGTACATCCGTGAGTCAGGTAGTGCGCCAATTCTGTACGGTACAGACAGCAAAGCTTGGTCGTTGACTGTAACTCCTACTTACAAAAACAACCTCTTCTTTGCACGTGCAGAACTATCTTATGTTGGTGTTGATACCCCAGTGTTCGGTAAAAGCGGTACTGAGAAGAACCAAGTTACTGGTTTGTTAGAAACAGGCTTCATGTTCTAAGGTTTTCGAAACCAGTTTCAAATCAGCGCCACAGTTTGAGTTATCAAGCTGTGGCGTTTTTTATTGTGCCTCGAAAATGTACGCTACATCACCGTTGGTCATATACTCTGCAGCACATGAGCCAGATTCATGCTAAAATGAGCGGTTTTCATCCAATTGGCGCTCTGCGCCACTCATTACGCATTGATGACCCAATTATGTCTGCTCCTAATATGATTTCTGGCGCTACGCCCAAACCTTTGTTTGATTACGATAAACATTGGGCGTCGTGCTTTGAACCTGCACCTTTCTTGCCGATGAGTCGTGCGGAAATGGACGTATTGGGCTGGGACGCCTGTGATGTGATCATCATCAGTGGTGATGCCTATGTCGATCATCCGTCATTTGGGATGGCGATTATTGGTCGCTTGCTTGAAGCGCAAGGCTTCCGCGTCGGGATTATTGCCCAGCCAGATTGGCATTCAGCGGATGCGTTTAAGGCATTGGGTAAACCTGTTTATTGTTTTGGCGTCACCGCAGGTAATATGGATTCGATGATTAACCGTTATACGGCTGATCGTAAAATTCGCTCGGATGATGCCTATTCGCCAAATAATGCACCTGATAAACGTCCTGATCGTGCGGCTGTCGTGTATTCACAGCGTTGCCGTGAAGCGTATTCTGATGTACCGATTATCTTGGGTGGCATTGAGGCGAGTTTGCGACGTATTGCCCATTATGATTATTGGCAAGATAAAGTGCGTCGTTCGATTATTACTGATGCGAAAGCTGATATTTTGCTGTATGGCAATGCTGAACGTGCGATTGTTGACGTAGTACATCGTCTGGCAAAAGGCGATCGTGTTGATCAAATTACTGATTTACGCGGCACGAGTTTTATTCTCAATGATGCACGTAAAGTGGCGAAAGCGGGTTACTTTGAAGTTGCGAGTAATGATGTAGATAGTCCGGGTCGCGTCGATGCGATTATCAATCCGTATGTGATGACCGAAGATTTACCAAGTTGCGATGTTGAGAAGAATAATCCAAACAATTTGAAGAATCAGCCAAATCCTTCAACCTATGAAGGCTTTGTCAAAGAAGTTGTGCCGAATCCGATTGTGAATGCGGATATCGTCGATAGCCGTAAAGTGGATGAAGATACGCAAATCGTATCGTTGCGTCCTGCGCCGAGCAAAGCGATTAAGCATCGTATGCCAGCGCGAGAGCACTCGGTGATTCGTTTGCCTGATTATGATCAAGTGAAAGATGATCCAGTGCTGTATGCGCATGCCAACCGAATTTTGCATTTAGAAACTAATCCGGGTAATGCCCGTGCGATGGTTCAGCGTCACGGTGATCGCGATGTGTGGCTGAATGCGCCACCGATTCCATTGTCGACTGAAGAAATGGACTATGTGTTTGATTTACCTTACGCGCGGATTCCGCATCCAGCCTATGGCGATGCGCGGATTCCTGCCTATGACATGATCAAGTTTTCGGTCAATATCATGCGTGGTTGTTTTGGTGGCTGCACGTTCTGTTCGATTACTGAACATGAAGGACGCATTATCCAGAACCGTTCAGAAGAGTCGATTCTGCGCGAAGT
>CAYJUB010000426.1:0-2810 GCA_964373145.1 uncultured Moraxellaceae bacterium | reverse complement strand
ATAGATGTCGACATTAGTAGTTCCAAGACTCACTGCTGCTTGTAAATCCGCAATCAAATCTTCTTCATCTGTCCCATTCATGCCATAAAGAATGTCAAATGTCTGATAAGGGAAGACATCTTTCAAAACTTCTGTTGCGTTATGTATGTCTTCGAGCGTTGCTGTTAAATCAAAAATATCACGCCACTCTTGGTTGAATGTTTGAAGTCCAAATCGAGGATGCGTCACGCCAATTTCACGCATTGCTACTGCTTTGTCTCTCGTGAGGCTTTTAACTTCTATTTCGAATGAAAATTCCCGAAGCTGCGATAGATCAAATATTTTTGTTATCTCCTCGCCAATTCGGAGTATCTGCTCTGGACTGAGCAAGCTTGGCGTTCCACCGCCAAAAAAGATCGCTCCAATTGGAGTTCCGCGCAAATCTGCCATTGTACTTTTTATTCGCATCTCGGATAGCAATGCATCAAAATAACGGTCTATTACAGAACGATCCGAAAATTTCCCTCGCGTGAAAGGGCAGAAATTACAAATCGTGTCGCAGAATGGAATGTGAAAATATAGTGCTCTGGATCTGATATTCCCGAAAACCCCTTGAAAAACAGCCGATAAATCTGTTTCCCCTGTTTCCCTTCCTTGAGAAGGAAAGAAAAAATTGTATATGGGGAATTGACGATCAAATTTGATTAGTGAATTGCTTCCTATGAGTTGCATATAACCTCCAAAAAAATAACGGGGCCGGAGCCCCATTATTTCGCCCCTTTGACTACAAGGTGCTCGGAATTACCACATCACATTGATCAGCTTCGCAGCAGTGTGATCTTCCGTAATTTCGAAGTAGCTCAGAATATCTTCCATTTTGACTCTCCTTAAAAGTGTGCATGTTGCACTAAACTACCATGGCAGGGTTGCCACGGCGACTCTCGTGAGAACCTTTGCGGAAACTCACAAGAATACTGCATGCGCTAACGCATCAAACAGAGTTAAAGACTAGCTTCGGTCCTGCTTGTCGCCTCTGCGCCAGCGCGACACTGCACATTGTCGCGCTGTTTGAATTCTGTTTTTCAGCATATTTATTAAATGAACAATATTGCCCTAATGAGTTATCACCAGTGAGTTCTCTGGCTCACGTTTGAATTACGCAAGACTGGCGGTGCTCCTCGTCCCGAGTGTACACGGTCTTTCCTTGCGTTAGACTCACGTTCAAGTTATGCGTGTTCTGATAGTGGCATTCGTAAATCAAGCGATGCTCAAGGTTCTATCAATATTTCATGAAGGGGCGTTTGATGAGTCAAGGACGTATTCTGATCGTTGAAGATGATTTCGCCGCCGCAGAGGTTCTGCAAGCCTACCTGGAACGGGACGGTTTTTTGATCAGCCTCGTATCGAATGGCAGGCAGGCCCTTGAGCAACATGCGCGTTGGCGTCCTGATCTTGTACTGCTTGACATCATGCTGCCAGTGCTCAGCGGCAATGAAGTCTTGAATGCTATTCGGCAGCATGCTGCCACGCCCGTTATTATGGTGACCGCAGTTGGCCACGAGACTAACCGCATAAATTCGCTATTGTTTGGGGCAGATGACTATGTTGTTAAACCTTATAACCCGGGCGAAGTTGTGGCCCGCGTCTTTGCTGTGCTGCGCCGTTGCCGAGGGGGTGGACTGGGTCAGTCCCGTGTGTTGCAGTATGGCAATTTAACTGCTGACTTGGATGCAGCTCTGGCGTCAATTGATATTGGTGGAATTCGCCACCCCCTGGACCTAACGCGCGCCGAGTTCAATCTGTTGGCTGGAATGCTGGCATCTCCAACGCGCATGTTTACTCGCTCAGAGTTGTTGGCTAGCTGTCTCCCTGGAAGTGATGCCATGGATCGAGTCGTGGATGCCCATCTTCACAATCTTAGACGTAAGCTAAATCGAGCCGGTATCAGTAATGTTCTATTATCCGTCCGCGGGCTGGGATATCGCTTTTGCAATCCGATATGAAAATTACTAAACGAAACCACGCGGTGCCCCTCTGGCAGTGGATTAGCTTTCGAATGATTAGCTTGGCGCTAATCGCAATCGTTTTTGTTGAGGGAGGAATGTGGTTTCGTTTTTTTTGGTGGCTACATAAGCTCCGACGTGAACTACCAGAGAATGTTCGTGAAGAATTCCGATATCTCGAAGCCGACCCGGTAAAAAATGGAGAACGCTTACGTGAGATGTATGGGTATTATTTATATGGCGACTTCTTTGCCCCCGAGGCGCTGCGGTCTGATTTAATATGTTTTACAATCCTAATTTTGATTGCTTTGCCGCTGATCATTGCCGGGGGTGTTTTTGTCTCCATGCGACTGTCGCGTCAACTCTCTTCTGTTGCCATTGCCGCGAAGCAAATTGCCAGTGCAGATTTCAAATCCCGTGCTGTTCTCACAAAAAACACTCCACCACCATTGCATTCCTTCGTAGAGGATTTCAATCAAATGGCCGAACGCTTGGAGCGCACCGAGCGTGAATTGCAAGAATCTAGTGCGGCCATTGCACACGAATTGCGTACGCCGCTAACTGCCGCTAAAGGAAGGTTGCAAGGTGTAATAGATGGAGTATTCGATGCTTCTCCTTTTCAGTTGAACATGATAATGCGTCAACTCGACCAACTGAATCTGCTGATTAGTGACCTGTATCTTTTGTCGCTTGCCACTGCGGGACAGTTGATTTTGAATCCATCTCGCTTTTCTCTTAAGCCTCTCATTGAAGACCGCATCGCTTGGGCTACACCACGCCTGCATCATCAGCCAATGGAAATTGTAGTTGACTGCCCTGAAGATATAT
>CAYJUB010000425.1:0-2816 GCA_964373145.1 uncultured Moraxellaceae bacterium | reverse complement strand
TCCGTCTATTTTCAAATTATAGAACGATTGGCGTGAAATATCAAAAATATGGCATCTCTGAGTAAAGTTTAAACAATTCAATTCCGACAATATACTTACATCGACAAACTGAAATGGAAAACAAACCATGTTAGGGATTCCAGTAGCGCTTTTTTTTGCCAACGGCGTTGAGTGGTATATGCATAAGTATGCATTGCATGGCGTACAACAACCTGCTGGCGGTCGTAAATCTTTTTATGACATCGGCATGAAAAATCATTGGTCACATCATCGCCGCGTGCGCTTGGATAAATATCGTGACGATGAACTGTATGCACTGCCACTTGAAAATGACGCCGGGCGTACGGAAATTAAAGGCGTGATCTTTCTTGCAGGATTAACCACGTTGGTTTTTCCCGTTGCGCCTTTTTTTACCTTGACCTCATATTATTGTGGTTGGAATTACTACAACACCCATCGTAAATCTCACCTCGATCCAGAGTGGGGCAAGAAAACCATTCCTTGGCATTACGACCACCACATGAACACCAACCAAGATGCCAACTGGTGCGTGACTAAACCGTGGTTTGATTACATCATGGGAACACGGGTGATTTCTTCAGCGGATTTACAAGAGTCGAATCCTTTGGGTATTAAATTGCCAAGTTTTATTGAAAATCCACTCAATCGAATGGCACGCCGTTATGCCCCGAATGCGTTTGCCAAACTGGATGCCAATATGCAAAAAGAACAGGTTCGACGCATACAAGGTGTTGAAGAGGCCATGCCAGCTTAGTGATGATAAAAAAATCATCAAGATCAGCATGAAGGATGATCTTGATGATTTTTTGTATGGAAACCCATCTTCTGAGACTTACACCGCCTAACGTCGATCAATGTATTCAATATATCCGCGACCAGAGATCGGCTGGTCGTTGTATTGCCCAGAATACACATAGCCGCCGACATAACCACTGCCTAAACCGTAGGTAAATGGGGTATCAACCTCAGCATGAATCACGAATATGAGCTGATCTTGATCATAAACCTTCCATGCAAAAGTTTGCGGCAGTTTCATGGTTACACCATCTGGCGCAATCGCGAGTTCCGACTGATAGGTTAATACTTCAAAATCAGCCATATAGCTTTGATTGTAATCATCCAAACTCCGCAAAAAGGCCTTACTAACCGCTTTAACCCCATTAATACGCGTATCGTTCAGAAGTATCTGCGTCCGCTCATCGAGATTAATAATCTGATAGGTAAAGAAATCTAACGGAATTTTCAGCTCACTACTTAAAGGCTTATCTTTCAAAAGATAAGGACTAGCACTTGCCGCATATTCAAACGTACACAGACCCGAAATCTCTTGTCGCTCGCCTTGCCAACTCAGAAATCCAGAATAGGTTGAAAGCAAACTTAAATGATCATAGACAGGACTTTTCACGAACCAAGACACTTTATCCGTATTATGAATATCGATCTCCAGTTCAAAATCCGCATAACTCGCACTGACATGATAGTCAGGATAGCGACCCTTAATTTTCAGATCTTGTCCAAATTGGATCACGCTGCCATCCGCTCGCATATCACAATCATGATCAATGGAATAACTGCGAAATAAGTTCGGATGTGTCGCGGCAGTACCCGAGACTAATGCCGCGCTACGGCGTGGACTGCTAGCTAGAGCATGATCAGTATCAAACGCCAAAGCCCCCGCTGCACCGACAATCGACATGATTGAAAAGAACTGATGTGGTGCTGCTAAATCAGGAATCATCACACCATAGTGCGTCCACCCGATCCGACGAGAATCAATATACGGAACCATCGGGTAAGGCTGAATAAATGGCTGACCTTCCTGCTTCTGCGTCCCATCCAAGAGTGGATAAACCCGATTAATCAAAAACCCAGTCGCGGACTGAGTTACTTTATCTTTCAGATTTAATTTTTTTTGAATTTGCATAAGGATCTCGATATTGAAGACTGGTGTGGGGTTTTCAAAACACATGACCGCTCGTCTTATGCCGCGACGATTGATGCTTCAATTGGCACTTCGATGCCTAAACGTTGGTTTTCTTGTTCTTCTAACATGCGTGCATCTAGGATGACATAGGCTTTTGGAATCAAACGGTGCGCGATGCGATTCACTTGTTTTTCTACCAATGGATGCAGCTTCATACCCAGCGGATTCGTCTCTGCAATCGATACATCGCCGATGACACGCGTCCCCATAATGTAATCAAACCAAGGCCGAGTCACGCACCAATTGGCGTTTTGATTGCTATTCATATGATGCTCGTAGTGCCAAGGCAGATTTTTCTTTGCCCAATCCACATCTAAATGCGCTTTACTATGTAATCGCCAATAACGTGAAATACCGTAATACAGACCCATCGTAAAAAATGGCGCAACAGGCAAAAATACAGTGCTTACCGCAGCCAAACCAATCAGCGCGGTTTTTTCATTATAAATTTCACCATTCTTGAACATCGACTCGGTATAACCCTCGTCATGAAACTGATTCAAGCGCGCGCGTTTATGATGAGCAATGTGGGTAAAGAAAGGGCTATTGCGAAATTTACTTGGATATTCATGCAACCAAACTTTATGGGCATACCATTCAACAGCATTTGCAGTAAAAACACCGATTGGAAAACCTAGCATCGTATAACCTCATACCCGTTATTGTGTATGCAACGATGTTAGTCCGAAAAGATCCATTTCTTTTGACTGCAATGACGACTAACGCGGTGTCATTTGAGTCAAATCTCAACGCTCATTCTGCTTACGACGTCGATAATCCGTTGGCGTCTCGCCTGTCCAACGCTTAAAAG
>CAYJUB010000424.1:0-2822 GCA_964373145.1 uncultured Moraxellaceae bacterium | reverse complement strand
GTCTACAAAATTGACATCCCACAAGGTACTCCACTGACCCAAGCCCAAATTACCCAAGTCAAAGTCGGCATGACCATGCAACAAGTCCGCTATTTGCTCGGCACACCTGCCGTGACTGACACACTGAATGCAAACCGTTGGGACTATGTCTACGACTACACACCCGGCACCTTGGCGCGCAATGCAGGACTGAAATCGGCACTTGGACAACACATGTTTGTGATTTTTGATGATACAGGACGTGTGGCGAGCATCACAGGCGCCGAGACATTCCCTGCGACACAACCCGGTTTACCGAATAATAAATAACTCTAACTTTCCGTAGGCTGCGGGCTTGCCCCAGCTTGTTGGTTCGAGCTGGGGCAAGCCCGCAGCCTACTACACGGACAATCATATGGAAATTTCTATATGAGCACTCTAGAGCGCGTCACAATCTTTGTATTGCACAACGAATCTTCCGCTGATTTTGAGTGGATGGAGAACTGGTTAATTAAATGGAAAGGAAAAGTTAGAGTCGTTGTTTATTCTACAGGTGGCTGGGAACACTTATGGGATATAGAGGCTCCCATGGAAGCCACACAAGAAATACCAAAGGATTGGCTGTGTGCAAGTGAATGGGCAACGCCTGAAATTTTTAATAAATCTTAAGAATGCAATCAAAGAAAATGTAGGCTGTGCGCTTGCCCCAGCTTTTTTTCAAACCAAAAACTCAAAACTGTCGATGCTTCAACCTTCCCACAGGATGCGCTCTCGCACGTGCGCGGCGAACATCCATTGGACTCAAAATCAACGGCTGATACAACTCCAACCGATCACCCTGCTGCAATACATACTGCTCAGGTTGCGCAATCTTCCGACTAAAAACACCCATCACCGGTAATGACTGCGACGCATCAACAAAACCACATTGCCTGACGAATGCAGCCGCAGTGGTGCCTTGCGCCACTTGATACGACTGCACTTCGGCTTGACCCGCTTGATTCATGCGCGCGCAAACCACATCAATCATGAGTGATGAGTCATTTACCTCATCACTCATATGATCTTTTAGCAAAGAGTTTTCAAGCAACGGTTCATTAGACATGCGGTTTATTGAATCCACACAAGGTATTGTTCAACCAAACCGATCAGCGCAATCAAAACCGCCAGCGGAACAACCAAACGCACCATCACGCGCCACAGGTTATACAACGCTTCATTATTGAAATCTAACGCTTTACGCAAATGACTGCTTTTCATTTTCCAGCCACTAAAAATCGCATAAATCGCTGAAACCACAATTGATGAAACCATTGCCAAGGTCAGTAAAGAGGTTTTAATCGGTAAAACCCAGATCGCTAAGCTGGCTAATAAAACCACCCAAACGATGATACGAGGCAAACCTCGCGCAACCAATTGTTGACGTGCAAATGCGAGCAATACCGCTGCGCCACTTAATAATGCAATACTATACAACGCCACATTCAGATCACTGGCAGCATTAAAGTTCACTAAACCAAGCGCAACAACCGCACCACCGACAATTTGAGCAATCCAAATCGGCAGAATCGGATAACGTGCTTTCACACTGTAACCCGACAAAGCTGATTGCCAATACAAACCAATTCCCACACCAGTCGCCGCCAATGCCAAAGCCACTGCACCAGACCACTCAGTGAACGCAAAGTGAGTCATTTCCCATGACGAAGCTGTTGCTGCTGGTTGCAGCACATTGAAAACAGCCAACGCAACCATGCCAAGAGCACCGACCAGCGGTAACCATTTGCCAAGCGTAGACAGCGCAGCGACTAAAAGGATAATTGCAAATGGAAGCACACTAACAACTGTCGTTGAACCCGCATTCTGTATCACAATTTCAGCCACATACGTTGTGAACTGTGAATTCAACGTTCCCGCAAGCAGCAACATCGAACCTATCGCCAACCAACGCACACCTCTCCATTTGGTGCTGGCATCGGCATCACGCGTCAGTACAGGCAAGGCTTGAATCGGCAAGGTTTGAGTACGCTTCGCCAGCGCAGATTCCAATAGTAAAATCGGAAAAGTCAGCAAAACCATACAGACGAACCACGCTGCCCAAAAATCAATTTGATGCACCGCCGTCGTTGTGACCAACGATTCAAATCGCCCCGCCAGCAACACCATCATTAAAAATGCGAGCAACACGCCCTGAAACCGATTTAAAAAAGCCATTTATCCATCTCTTGAATTTGGTTTACTTGCCTACCATCAGGCTATTTTATCCCTAGTTGCATGAGCCACATACAGAAAAACCCCGACTCGCGAGGTTTTTTTTAAATGAGGTTCATGTTGGGAAATTCAACTCAACAATTTTACTTTGCCATTAACTCAATCAAATTCGCCAGCTCTGCATCAGAACAGCTGGAGCACAATCCCTTCGCAGGCATATTTTTATAACCGTTTTTGACATTATTAACCAAAGCTGGCATGCCTTTTTTCATCCGCGCATTCCAAGCGGCTTTATCACCCGTTTTTGGCGCACCCATAACTGGCGCACTATGACACGTCGCGCAGGACTGGTTATACAGCTCTGTTGTGGTTGCGGCATAAGAAACATTCAGGATCGGCAACATCACGAGCAATGCTGCCAATAACACAGACTGATTGCTTTTGATTCGTGTTGCTAAAATATTACGACTCATACGTCATACTCCATGCTACCAAATGCCCTAAAAAACAAATCTCACAGTCGTTTGTCTTAATTTCATTCTTTGCTCGTTTTAGTATATAGATATCTCACACAAAAAATAATATTAGATTGGTACGTTAAAAAAAACCGAAAAGTTTTATAAAAAAACGAC
>CAYJUB010000423.1:0-2844 GCA_964373145.1 uncultured Moraxellaceae bacterium | reverse complement strand
AACACCACCGCGTCAACACAGCCTAATCGTAAGAAATAGGATTCAGCATAAAAAAGCCCTCGATTCTCGAAGGCTTTTTCACTCAATAAGATTACATCGCAGGAAGTGGCGGTGGCAAAACAGCACCTTCTGGTGGAGCCACTGGCACGGGCAAAGGATTTACAGGCTCATAAACCTTCGGCTCACGCGGTGTACGGCCTTCCATGATGTCGATGATTTGATCGCGATCAATGGTTTCCCATTTCAGCAACGACTCAACCATCACTTCGATCTTTTCTTTATTCGCTTCAATCAAATCACGCGCTACAGTGTATTGCGCTTCTAAGATGCGGCGAATTTCTTGATCAATCGTTTGCTGTGTTGCTTCGCTGACCGAACGATTACCAATTTTGCCGAAGTAACCTCCATCTTGTGATTCATCTTCATAAACCATGATGCCCAAAGCATCGCTCATGCCGTACTTGGTGACCATTGCGCGGGCAATCTTCGTTGCACGTTCAAAGTCATTCGATGCGCCAGTCGATTTTTGGTTCACGAACACTTCTTCAGCAATACGACCACCGAACAAGATTGATAACTCATTCAACATCTTGTCTTTGTAGTTGCTGACACGGTCAAACTCTGGCAACTGCCAAGTGACACCGAGCGCCCAACCACGTGGCATGATCGTCACTTTATGCACAGGATCAGTATTCGGCAATAACTCCGCTACGAGTGCATGACCCGCTTCGTGATACGCCGTATTCTTACGTTCATCTTCACGCAGAACCATCGATTTACGTTCAGGACCCATGAAGATTTTATCTTTAGCATCTTCAAAGTCATTCATATCGACAGTGTTCTTGTTGCGACGTGCCGCAAACAAGGCCGCTTCATTGACCAAGTTCGCCAAATCCGCACCGCTCATACCCGGCGTACCGCGTGCAAGCACTTTGGTTTCAACGCCAGTCGCTGAAGGCAATTTTTTCATATGGACGTTGAGAATTTCTTCACGGCCTTTGATGTCTGGCAAACTCACGGCAACCTGACGGTCAAAACGACCTGGACGCAGCAATGCTTTATCCAACACGTCTGCACGGTTGGTTGCCGCAATCACGATCACGCCTTCTGAACCTTCAAAACCATCCATCTCAACCAGCATTTGGTTCAATGTCTGTTCGCGTTCATCATTACCGCCGCCCATACCTGAACCGCGATGACGACCGACCGCATCGATTTCGTCGATGAAGATAATACATGGCGCATTGCGTTTGGCTTGTTCGAACATATCACGTACACGAGACGCACCGACACCAACAAACATTTCTACGAAGTCTGAACCCGAGATCGAGAAGAACGGTACTTTCGCTTCGCCAGCAACGGCTTTAGCAAGCAAGGTTTTACCTGTTCCCGGTGGGCCAACCATCAGCACACCACGCGGAATCATCGCACCGAGACGTTTAAATTTAGCGGGATCACGCAAAAAATCAACAATTTCGACGAGCTCTGCTTTTGCTTCATCACAGCCCGCGACATCGGTGAAGTTCACTTTGATTTGATCTTCGGTCAGCATCTTCGCTTTGGATTTACCAAAACTCATCGGCCCACGACCACCGCCGCTCCCACTGCCTCCGCCCTGCATGTTACGCATAAAGAACATGATCAGACCGATAATCAGAAGCACAGGGAAGCTGGCAACCAAAAGTTGCATCCAGACGCTTTGACGCTCAGGCGCTGCACCTTGGATATCGACCTTTTGCGTAGCCAAACTTGGCATCAGCGTATTATCAGGAATACCTGTTGGACGAACGGTTTCAAAGACAGTTTTATCTTTGCGCTCACCTTGAATGCTTTCACCATCAATTTTGACGCTCTTCACCTGACCCGCGTTTACCGCAGTCACAAATTCAGAATAGCTCAAAACATCTGGCTTTTTCTTGTTCTCAAAATTACTAAATACCAGTACCACGATGCCGATTACAACCAGCCATAGCACTGTATTTTTGACGATATCATTCAAGGCTTTTCCACCTATTAGTAACTAAATTAAATATGACCGCTAAAATAAAACGTTTGAATCAAATTTTGTATCATTAACATAACGCCATTACATATCAACAACAACCAAATCTCGCAGTATTCTCGTCAGATTTTGTCACCATTTGTATGCTGATCTGATGTAATTGATCCGCATCTTGTCAATCTGAACGACTTCACATCGCTCGCCGACATCAACCGACTTTACGTCCTTGCGCAAGCAAATACACTTCTGGCGAACGTGGACGCGATGCCTTTGGCTTGACCGACTTCACCACCGTAAACTGTTTAACGATTGATTTACGATATTCATCGAACCCTTCGCCTTGAAACACTTTCACTAAGAACTGACCTTTTTCATCCAGAACTTTGCTGGCGAAGTCTAATGCCAGATCGCACAAATACATCATGCGCGGCTGATCTACTGCGCTATTACCAGATGTATTGGGTGCCATATCCGAAATTACAACGTCCACTCGTCGCCCATTTAACATTTCGAGTAACTGATTGAAGACAATTTCCTCGCGAAAGTCGCCCTGAATAAAGGTCACACCCGCCAAATTATTCATCTCTAAAATATCGGTCGCCAAGACCATACCGCGATCACCCGTCAGCTTTGCAGCAATTTGTGACCAACTTCCTGGCGCTGAACCAAGGTCAACAACGACCATACCAGGCTTAATAATCTTATACTTATCATTTACTTCCAACAACTTATAAGCAGCACGCGACCGATATCCATCTTTGTGCGCTTGCTTGACATAAAAGTCATCAAAATGCTCACGCATCCAATCCTTACTGCTGGTGGAGAGATTTTTATTGGTAATA
>CAYJUB010000422.1:0-2845 GCA_964373145.1 uncultured Moraxellaceae bacterium | reverse complement strand
GCCATTAAAGCCTTGCGCGACCAAACGAAATTTCCAGCCTTGCTGATGGCGATAACATTCACCGACGATCAGTGCTGCTTCTGTTTTGCCTTGTCCGTCGATCACCGCGCTGGCGATCAATTGCCCAGCGGCATACAGCTCAATCTCAAGCCGTTGTAATGCCGCAAATGTAAAGGGGGCATCTAACGTTGCACTGACAGCAATTTTAGCGATATTCGGTTCAATTTTGCTTAAATCAAGCTGAAAGGTACTTAAGTTGCCCTGTTGTTGCAGGCGAATGCTGCCCGATGCGGTGCTGGTTTGTCCATAAAAAATCATATCCTGATCGCCCCGCACTTTTTGCGTATCTTGTGCCAAGGCATAGGCAGAGACATCCGCTTGGGCGCCTTGCGTGCTGTGTTGCTTAATCCGAATCTCAATATTGGGTGAAGGTAAGGCAGTATTCGCCCCTGCCGTAAGCTGAATCATATGAAAACCCTTAAAATGAGCGGAATAAAAGTGAGCAGTATGGGAAAATCAATTTCTGGTATTTGACCCAGCGGTTTATGCCTGTTTTTAGCGTTTCATTGCTTGAATAGCAATCAAAATTTAAATGTTTTTATTGCTGGCTTGTAAAGTTTAGTCAACGCGCCCATTAACGGGTCATATCGTTGCATGTGCAGTGTGATCCCAATCTTGTATACTCGCATTTGGTCGCTGCTTTTTGCATGCTGGTTCACGTTATCCTTATTCTCAATGTATATTAATAGGCTGTCATGTCGAGCGTTTCTTCTGTGAATCTTTCATTAAAACAACCCTGTGCGGATTTTACCCCCCCTGCTCAGAGTATCGGCGTTTGGCTGACCCAAGGGCACTCATGTCAGCGTGATTTAATTTTGGCACTCAGACAGGCTGATTTTGCTGATCAAATTCATATTGTCGCGTCGCACAGCCTACTTCGTCCAGATATAACCAGTGTCGCCGATATTGCTTTTTTAGAACCGCCTTTAGATGAGCGTGTGGATTGGGTGATTGAGCAAGCGCAACGCCTGAATGTCAAATTGATTATTGCAGGACGCTATGGACGGACTTACCTGACTGAAAAACATAAATTTGAGCAAGCAGGCATTCGATTAATGGCAGGTGCCAGCAGCATCGAACACCTAGAGCAAGTCAATAATAAATCGCTATTTACCCAAACGTGTACCGATGCAGGATTGCCTGTTGTGCCTGCAACCACGGTTAGTAACGCTGAACAGTTGATTGCCGCCATTGCCGATTGGGCCAGTCGAGGTGGTGTTTGTGTCAAGCCGATTAAAGGCGTTTTTGCCGCAGGATTTTGGCGTTTAGATCCGAATGCTAAAGCGTTTGATTGTTTTGCCAATAGCAGTAATTTTAAGGCGCACCCACAGCAATTTATTGACAGTTACGCACAACTGGAAACACCACCCGATTATCTCGTTATGCCCATGCTCACTGGCTTAGAGTGCTCGGTTGATATGTTTTGCGAGCACGGCAACGTCAAGAAAGCGGTGGTGCGTTATAAACAACACGATGATAATCAACGATTATCTTTAAATGATCCCGCGCGTGATTTGGCTGTTAAGGTGGCGGCATTATTTGCCTGTGATGGCTTGGTCAATATGCAGGCGCGTTATTCAGCGGAAGGCGAGTTGTATATTTTAGAAATCAATCCACGCCCTTCGGGTGGTATCGGTTACACCATGCATAGCGGCGTCAATTTGATTGCCACGGCGGTTGCGCATGGGCTGGGGATCACTCAACACCCAACCAACACGGCAGACATTTCCGAGTCTGGTGCTTTGGTGCGTGCGATTACCACAAGCGTGCGGGTTGATGGCTAATATTCTAACTTATTAAAAAACCTTGATTGTCTTTTAAACAATCGCTTGTTCGTTTAAGGCTATGCTCACATTAACAGTTGAAATTGAAAAAACACTTATATTCAATGAGTGCTTGTCTCCTTCCCCTTTTGAGGGGGAAGGTTGGGATGGGGGTGTTTTGACTTTAAAATCAAAAGCAACCCCCTTCTAAATCTTCCCCCTCAAAAGGGGAAGACTTCAAAGCAAAAGCATTGAAAAATTCATTTCAACGTTAACGCATACATAGCTTCATTTAACGATGGGTCTAAAAAACGCACTCAGGACATTTAACACCCTTATTCATCAATTGATGACTTCTTTATTTCAGCAGAGATTACATTTTTACATGATTGAAATTAAGCTTTCTCGAGGCACGCTATCGCTGACCCCTGCACCCGCGAGTGCCTGGCAATGGCAAGATTTATTGGAATTTGCCGAGCGCATTAATCCCAAGCGGGCTTTCTTGTTTGTGTCCAAAGTTTTGGGGCGACATATTCCTGTGAGCCCGAGCCAGATGTGCGCGGCCTATACCGATTTGGCACAACGCGTTCCCGACAATTTGCCGCAACCTTTACTGGTTATCGGTATGGCTGAAACAGCGGTGGGACTCGGTGCAGGGGTGCATCATGTCCTGCAACAACGCTATCCAGATGCGGTGTTTATCAGCACCACACGCCATCCTGTGGCGGATGCGCCGTTGTTAGCACGGTTTTTAGAAGAGCACAGCCACGCGCAAGATCAGTTGCTCTATGGTTCACCGGATGAGGCATTGCAACAGCTTATTTTAAATAGCAAAACAGTCGTTTTGGTCGATGATGAAGCGTCCACAGGAAAAACCTTTATTAACTTGGTCGCAGCACTGCAACAGGCTGGGTTAAATCAAATCAGTCATGTGGTCACTGCGACTTTGGCTGATTGGTCATCAGGCTTTCAACTGGACGGTTTAGATTGCCAAGCGGTCAGTTTGTTGTCGAGATCGGAAG
>CAYJUB010000421.1:834-2848 GCA_964373145.1 uncultured Moraxellaceae bacterium | reverse complement strand
CGGGCTAAAAGAATACTAAAACAGACCACAATTAATATTAATGCCGTGAAGATACGTGAACGGAATAAATCGCGTTCGCCAGTAATGTCTTTAAGTGGTGTGGGTCTTTTGATTCTGGAAAAACGCTTCATGGTCGGTCGCAAAGCAGGATGATGTGACAGAGCTGTTTATACAACAGCGCTAAAGCTTGTGAGTGTAACGATCTGAGTGGATGCTGACAATAAACATTCAGTGAAATCATCCTCTCTTTAAAGGATTCTCATCGTTGATACAGAGTCATATTTTATCATCTAATCAAGAATTAATTGTTGTGTTTGGCATACTCGTTGAGTTCAATATCGTCGCCTGAGTCCTTGATTGGCATTAAGGAATATGTGATTGGCCGTTTTTGTGCTTTAAAGCCGCGAGTTTTCTGTTAAAGTTAGCCTTCGTATGACCATCATATCGTCAAAGTCGTGGCTTTCATAAAGAATCGCGTTGTGGTCGTTTGTTTGACCCAAGATTTATGTACAACCTCTGGAGCGATTTCGCAGAAAGCGGATTAATTACAAAGTAATATGGAGAAGTAACTCATGGACTCAATGGTAGGATTTAAAGTTATGATGTCAAACAAGTAAAGTTAAAATGCATCCCTTGTTTCACATGTTTCTACCTCTACTGTCAATGCTCTCGTGCTGGTAGGTTGCTTAGCGGCAACTTCATTTGCTTATGCCGAGGAAGCTGTGGACCCTGCAGCAGCCCCAGCAACAAAATCAAGCAGTATGCTCGGTTCGGTTGGCGACTCGACACTTGATTATTTCGGCTTGAACCATACTCGCGTTGATGGCTTGCATAAGGTTTATGTCGGTGTGGGCGATACCAATTCTTTGCTGCATGCCTATGTAGATGCGCCGACTCGATTTGGTCATGTCTACGCCAAAGTGGGTCAGTTCTTTGATGGCAATGAGATTGCTGGTCAAGTCGGCTTCCGTATGCCGTACAACTATGAAAATGCAAAAAATAATAATGGTATTTATTTTGGCGCTTACGCAGGACACATCGAACATAGTAGCGTAGGGTTGAAAGAGAGTAAAAGTCGTTTGGGTGCAGCGATAGAAATGTCATATTTATTTTTGAATAAAACGAGTTTGACCGCGATCAGTGTATCAGTCGGTGGTGCTCAAACTGAAAAAACGGGAAATGCCGATCAGCAGAACATCACGCCTATCGTTATGTTTGGTCTGAGCTGGGGTTATGGCTTGTTTTAACAACGCATTTAAAAATCATGCAACAAGTGAGGGTTTGGCAGCAATGTAATCGGCTGTACATCAGTAGTGCTTAAACTGTACCCTCATGATAATAAGTAATGTTAATTAGATCAATCGAATAGGATTTACCATGTTCTCTAGTGTTTGGCAAATTCTCGTTGAACGCCTGAATGAAGTGTTGAGTGGTGAGCACTTTTGGGTTTATGTGACGATTGCGCCTGTTGCGTCGATTGTCACATGGATGCATGTGTGGATGGCATTGAACATGATGTTTTATCCCATTAAGTTTTTTGGGATCCGCTTAGGGCCAATTCCCCTCGGCTGGCAAGGCATTGTGCCGCGTAAAGCAGGTAAAATATCAGGCATTATCGTAGACCAGACGTTATCGAAATTAGGTTCATTGCAGGAGTTTTTCCATGCGATGGATCCGACTGAAATGGCGAAGATGATCGGCGATGATATTGCCGAAGAACTGGAATATTTGATCGACGAAGTGATGCTTGAGCGTAATCCAACGTTATGGGAGAACTTACCGTTTTCTGTTAAGCGTCGAATTTACCAACAAGCGCATAAACAGATGCCAACAGTCATGCATGATATCGTGACTGAGCTGACGTTTAATGTTGAAAGCTTGGTGGATATGCGCGAAATGATCGTGCGTAAAATGGAAAATGATCGTGAACTGATGGTGCAGATGTTTCTGAAAGTTGGACAAAAAGAAATCAACTTTATTTGGCACATTAGTGCATTGATTGGTCTGATTTTTG
>CAYJUB010000421.1:0-824 GCA_964373145.1 uncultured Moraxellaceae bacterium | reverse complement strand
TTTCCTAGTCGTACCTTGGCACTGGACGATTGTATTCTGGGCGGCTCTTTGGGGTTTCCTAACGAACTGGATCGCGATTTGGATGGTATTCAATCCTATTGAACCGATTAATATCCGTTTCCCGCAAATTTTTAGATTTTCTAAAAGCTTTCCCTTTGTTCTGCCGACCTTACCTAAGATTGGAACATTGGCTTGGCAAGGTGCATTTATGCGCCGTCAGCCAGAGGTTTCCGCAGTATTTGCTGAGGTAGTCACCCAAGACTTGATTACCATAAAAAGTATCATGAGCGAAATGATGTACGGGACGCAGGCGAGTAAAACACGCCGTATCCTCAAGCGCCATATCAATCTTGTGATGGAAACACCATTACTGCGTACAGTGTTGCAAATGAGTATTGGTCCAACTGAATACGCTAAATTGAAATCGGATTTAGTTGATAAATCGATTGAAGCGACGATGAGGCCTGTGTCGAGTGCAGCCTTAAATCAGAGCCGTGGAAAGAAGATTTATGAAATTTTCCACGAACGGTTGTTGAAGTTAACGCCGCCTGAGTTTCAAAACTTACTCCGTCCTGCATTCCATGAGGATGAGTGGATTCTGATTGTATTGGGTGGTGTGACGGGTGCGATTGCGGGTGTTATCCAGTTGATCTTTGGTTTTTAATGATGCGTTAAAAAGCTCTCGCATCATTGCAACAATCAAAAAAAGCCCGCTTGTTATCATTGCGGGCTTTTTTGTGGTTTTTGATTTGTTTGGTTTTAAATTGGATCGCGGATTCAATTTTGAAGTGCAACACTTTTAAAGAATGATTTGGACAAGTGAG
>CAYJUB010000420.1:0-2857 GCA_964373145.1 uncultured Moraxellaceae bacterium | reverse complement strand
TAGGACAACACATAATGTTCGTCCTTAAAACCAATAAAGCAGCAAATTCCAATCAATAAAAAGAAAATATGTACCGTTCTCGGCGTGCCCGCAGTCGGGACATAAAAAAATATGTCTAATATACAAACGATGATAAACATCAATGTTGCAAGGAGAATGAACGCGCTGAGTGTCTTGCCCTTGCGGGTCAGAAAAAATGCCACCGCACCCGTAGTCATCAGAACAACATTGACTATTAACGGCACCCACTGTTCATTGAGAATCTTATAGATAGCCCATGGAATGTTCACGATGATGAGCATAAGGCTGAGCGAATACAATAAGCGATGAACACGAAATTCTCGGTTCAGATCTTGACTCATCAGATGAAACCGACTTATACCCTGCCTATCCGTTGGCTGCATTTTTTAAATCCTATATCTAACAAATGACGCACATTTCATTGTTAAATTAATTATTTTTTTAATACTATCATAAAGATAATATATCTTTGGCGGATTCAAAGTCGTTGCTCAGAGTAGACCATTGGTCTCGATTTAAACGCTCATGAAAAAGCAATCAACCTTTGCACGTTTGCCGTTATTCAATATGTGATGACGCTAAAAATTAACCATACAGGCACCAATTTATCTTATTTTTGTCAATAAAACGAAAAAAAAGTAAAAAATAACATTAATTTTGGAGCAAAAGCTCTAAAAAACGTCAATTTAAGCCATATCTATATGAATTATAAACGATTTGGGAAATGGCATTTTGGAGGAGTACAATACGACAACTTCGGAAAGCAACCCTCGATTGAGCCATATCGCCATGAATACAGAATACCGCAAACGCCTTGCAGGCACTGAGTTAGACTATTTCGACACCCGCGCGGCGGTTGAAGCAATTCAACCCGGCAGCTACGATGGATTACCATACACCTCCAAAGTACTTGCAGAACAATTGGTTCGCCGCTGTGACCCCGCCACACTCACCGACTCGCTCAAACAGCTGATCGAACGTAAGCAGGACTTGGACTTTCCATGGTATCCAGCACGCGTCGTTTGTCATGACATTTTGGGTCAAACCGCACTGGTAGACTTGGCGGGTCTGCGCGATGCGATTGCAGACATGGGCGGCGATCCTTCCAAAGTAAACCCTGTCGTGCCAACCCAATTGATCGTCGATCACTCCTTATCCGTGGAATGCGGTGGTTTTGATCCTGATGCGTTTGAAAAAAACCGCGCGATTGAAGACCGTCGTAACGAAGACCGTTTCCATTTTATTGAATGGACAAAAACAGCATTTAAAAACGTCGACGTGATTCCTGCTGGTAACGGCATCATGCACCAAATCAACTTGGAGAAAATGTCTCCAGTGATTCAAAACCGTGATGGTCTTGCATTCCCTGATACGTGCGTGGGCACGGACAGTCATACCCCGCACGTGGATGCGTTGGGTGTGATCGCGGTGGGTGTGGGTGGTTTGGAAGCAGAAACCGTTATGCTCGGTCGCGCGTCCATGATGCGTCTGCCCGATATCATCGGTGTCGAGCTGAAAGGAAAGCGTAAAGCGGGCATCACGGCGACTGATATCGTGCTGGCGTTGACCGAATTCTTGCGTAAAGAACGTGTCGTCGGTGCCTATATTGAGTTCTTTGGTGAAGGTGCGGACAGCATGACGGTTGGAGATCGTGCAACAATCTCCAACATGACTCCAGAATACGGCGCAACTGCGGCGATGTTCTACATTGACCAGCAAACCATCGACTATTTACGTCTGACTGGCCGTGAAGAAGATCAGATTGCACTGGTCGAAAACTATGCTCGTTTAACTGGCCTATGGGCTGATGGCATGAAGCAAGCTGTCTATCCACGCGTACTGTCATTTGATTTGGCGACTGTAGGTCGTAACATGGCTGGTCCATCGAATCCACACGCACGCGTTGCCACGGCTGACTTAGCGGCTAAAGGTATTGCAGTCAATCTGGCTGCTGCACGCGCACAAGAAGCTGAAGGTTTAATGCCTGATGGCGCGGTGATTATTGCGGCAATTACCTCATGTACCAACACGTCTAATCCACGGAATACCGTGGCTGCTGGTTTGGTCGCACGCAAAGCCCTTGAGTTGGGTCTGACCCGTAAACCGTGGGTAAAATCATCGTTTGCACCAGGCTCTAAAGCGGCTGCGCTTTATTTAGAAGAAGCGGGCGTACTGTCTGATTTGGAAAAACTCGGCTTTGGGATCGTCGCATTTGCTTGTACAACTTGTAACGGTATGTCTGGCGCGCTAGACCCAGTGATCCAACAAGAAATTATTGACCGTGATTTGTACGCGACTGCCGTTTTATCGGGTAACCGCAACTTTGACGGTCGTATTCATCCGTATGCAAAACAAGCTTTCTTGGCATCACCACCGTTGGTTGTGGCGTATGCGATTGCGGGAACGATTCGTTTTGACATCGAAAAAGACGTGTTGGGTCTGGACCAAAATGGCAATGAAATTCGCCTAAAAGACATCTGGCCATCGGATGAAGAAATTGATGCGCTAGTCGCGAAAAGCGTCAAGCCTGAACAGTTCCGTAAAGTCTACATTCCGATGTTTGATCTCGGAAAAATTGAAGAAGCCGCCAGCCCACTGTACGACTGGCGTCCAATGTCGACCTATATCCGTCGTCCGCCGTATTGGGATACGAAAGGTATGGGCGCATTGGCGGCTAACCCACGTACACTGACAGGTATGCGTGCGCTGGCAGTGCTCCCTGACAACATTACCACTGATCATTTGTCGCCTTCGAATGCGATTATGATGAACAGTGCGGCAGGTGAATATCTGCACAAAATGGGTCTGCCAGAAGAAGACTTCAACAGCTACGCCA